>NZ_JAWORD010000018.1:0-115413 GCF_033337665.1 Vibrio sp. Vb2960
GAGTAGTTTTACAGGCAAAGCCGAAACGGATGATAACCACCTACTGAAGTAGGTGGTTTAGGGCTGAAAACAAAAAAGCGCACGATAATCATCGTGCGCTTTTGTTTAAGTGCCTGTAAACATTAGGCTATAACAAATAATCCATAATAATTAGATGTTACATACCGTTGACCAGCTACCATCTGTACCCGGTTCAGCCGCTGTCCACCAGTTCGCTTGGTAAACCACACCGTTGTGGATGATCTTATCGCCTTGGTTAGCGTGGCTTGGATTACCTGCCCAATCCGTTTGTGGCAGAGCTGGGTATGTCACTAAACCTGTCGTATCACACGTACCAGGTTCAGTGGTACCACCACCCGTGCCCGCATTGAGATCACCAATTGGTAGATCTGGCTGTTCAAACTTAAACGCAAACTCTTTACCACCAGAAATCACTGAGTAGTTAGCCGGACCAGAGATTGGTAGGTAGTAAACCATATCAAGCTCGTAAGTGCCGCCCGCTGGCAAGTCTTTCCATGCTGGTAGAGAGAACGACACACGGTGCATTACGCCATCTAAGCCACCGATGTTGTTTGCACGAGTATGTCCAGAAGCAATGACTTTCAAACCACCACCTGATTGGTCTTTCGCGTTGTCCGGCGCAGATACTGGGATATCGAATTGGAATTCAGTACCGCCAGGGATCGCTTGACCTGTGTTGTTCGTAAACGTGATTTTCGGGTTAATTGGGTAGTTTTGGTCGCCAACTTTGAAGCCGCCAACACTAACAGTAATGTCTACTGCTTCAGTTGGTGTTGGACCAGTAGCTACTTTGTTACCGTAAGGCGTCGCAGACTTAAACTTGTCGTAGATAGCTTTGGTCATAGTGTTACCCATGTGGTATTCACCATTACCCGCCGCACAAGCTTGTTCAGTGGCATCTACTGCCGTACGATTACCATTTGCATCCAGTACGTAACAGTTGTAGTCACCTGCTAGTTCCCAGAACATAATACCGCCGATCTCTTTATCGATAACGTAATCGGCTTTCACCTCGATAGAAGCTTTATCTTCCGTAGATAGGAATACGCTCTTCTCTGCGTTCCACAACCAAGGTGCCACAGCAACGCTATCGTAATGACGGGTATAAGTACCAACAAACTTATCTGAAGGATCGTTGACAGGATCGAGACCGTAAGCAGCTGCGTAAGAGCCCCAAATACCGTTTTCTAGGTTCTTAGCATGCCACATTGGGTTAGAACCAGCGCCCATTTCGTTTCCTTTAGGGTCGGTATCATGCCACATGTTGTCGATACCAATAGCGCCGTGACCACAGTTGTTCTTCTCACCTTCACCTGTGCCCGGTTGGCACTCTGCTTGGTTTGGTAGTGCCGCTCGGCCCCAAAGGCCATTTTCGCCACCAGTAACACCTTGCCAACCACGGGTGTAGTAAGGAACACCAATGTTGATACGACCTGCTGGCATAGAACCACGGAAGTAATGGTAAGCCCAGTCTGTGTTCAAGTAACCGATACCACCGTATGCAGCAGTGCCGTATACGTTCCACTGCGCTAGCTCAGAGTCTTTACCTGTATCGAATAAAGCCGCGTTATGACCAACGTGATCATTCCAAGCCCCATGCAAGTCGTAAGACATGATGTTTACGTAGTCTAGGTACTTAGTTACATCGAAGGTTTCCATCCCACGTAGCAAGTAACCTGAAGATGGTGCTGCGATAGTCAGCATATAATGAATACCATCTTGCGCGGATGCCGCATCAAGTTTCTCACGCAATACTTTCATCAGCTCTTGGTAAGACGCCCATAAATACTGACGACGTGGTTCCATGAAGTCTTTGTCGTAAGGGTTACCAGCACCAGCCATTGACGTCGGGTATTCATAGTCGATATCCAGGCCATCGAACTTGTACTGACGCATCATTTCAACGGCTGAAGTTGCGAACTTCTCAATACCAGCATGATTAATAGAGCCGTCCGCATTCGTCGTCATGGTGTAGAAGCCACCATCAGCTACACGATCGCCGTTCGTATCGAAGTGACCGCCCGTTTCAGCCCAACCACCAATCGAGATTAGCGTTTTAACATCATGTTTTTGCTTGTAAGTTGCTAGTGCACCAAAATGACCTTTAAAACCAAGAGCAGGATCTACCTCAACGCCTGGCCAAGTTTTACCTGTAGCAGGGTTGTTAGGATCATTTACGTCGCCAACGTTTACTTTGCCGTCAGAACCAATGCTCACAAACGCGTAGTTAATGTGAGTAAGTTGTTCCCAAGGAATGTCTTTAACAAGGTAAGTCGCTTGTGGGTCGTCACCTGATCGCCAACTGGTGAAGTAGCCGATTACACGACGTGGGTGATCAGCCCCCATTTTCTCACGGCCTTCTTCATCATAAATAGAACAGTAAGGAACATCTACACCCGTTGTTTGATAAAGACCATCAGGACGACAATTAGATGTCACTGCGCCGCCGTTTACCGTTAACGTCGCAAGTGCAGAATCTGCTGTTGCTCCAGCATCATCGGTAGCTCTCGCATAAACACTTAATGAGCCAGCTTGTGAAGGGGTTACATCCAGCGTGTATGGCGCTGCTGTAGCAGTGCCAGCAAGTACACCTGCAACATAAAAATCAACTTTAGAAACGGTACCATCCGCATCCGTAGCATTTGCAGTCAGTGTGACGGAACCACCCAGGTCAATAGAGGTCGCAGAAAGCGCGACATCCACTGTCGGCGCTTCGTTACCAGGTTGCGCTGATGCCACAGTTAACGTCACAACACTTGCCGTACTAACGGCACCTGCATCGTCATAGGCCTTGGTAGAGAACTCGTGCTGTCCTTCAGTTGCTGTCCACGATGCAGCATACGGCGCAGACGTTGCCTGACCAACTAATATACCATCAACAAAGAACTCTACTTTGCTAACAGTCCCATCAGTATCTGCCGCATCTGCAGCTAGGTTAACAACATCACCCGCAGTCACAGAAGCCGACGCAGAAGGCGATGTCAGAGTAACCGTCGGGACTTCATTCTGAGGTGGATCAACCGGTCCAGCGCCATCACAAGCGCCAAGTGTTTCCCACTCGCCCCACTCACCAGATTGCGCTGGATTGTTGTTTTGCGTCCAGTAACGCGCTTTATAAGCATTACCTTCATGCTGAACTTGGTCGCCACCGTTATAAACTTTTGATGATTGCCAAGTTTCTAGAGGGGCACAGTCAACTGCTGCGTAGCTATTGAAGGCCATAAGACAAGAAGCGGTGAGTGTGCTTAGTGTGAACACGTTTTTCACTGCGTTGCCGTTGTTAAGGTGCATAATCGCTCTTCCTTAAGTTATTGTTAAAACAATACTAAATGCGCTAAACGAAACGCATCTATACTTTTATTTCGACGTAAAATAACTTAAGTACAAGTTGGTGATTTCACACTATCTATTTACGAGTTTTCCACACCGCCTCGCAACAATCCACTAAATGATTGCAACAACGTACCTATTATTTGGCACCAGTAACTAATTTTATAACTCAAATAAATATGTCACTCGCAAATTAATAAAAAAGGTAAAAAAAGTCGCCATTTTGAAATAAAGATCACTAAGCCTTTGTTGACCTTGGCGTTTCATTAAAATGCCGCTTGTACTCGCGACTAAACTGTGATGGGCTCGTGTACCCGACCATTCTCGCTGCATCATTAACACGTCGCCCCTCTAACTGGATCAATTCGCGCGCTTTGTTAAGTCGAACTTTCTTAATATATTGCAGCGGAGATTCAAGCGTGACATTGCGAAATGCTTGATGGAAAGCAGACACACTCATGTTGGCTTCTTCAGCCAATGCTTGTACGTTCAACTGTTCGTGATACGCTTGATGCACGCGATTTAGTGCTTTAGCGACCCTCGCGTAAGAACCTTCTTGATGTGCTAGGTCAAATAAAACATACCCCTCTTTGCTCACCAAAGTACGATACACAATTTCCTCAAGAAGCAGCTCGCCAAGCATGATAACATCAAGCTCGTCACACATTGCTTTCATTAACCGCTTGCACGCATCCAACATACCTTCATTCATACGTACCGACTTAAGGCCGCAACGGGTAGCATCCAGACACTTATTACTGAATTTCTCAGCCTCTAATTTTTTAACGAGTTTATGAAGAAGCGTTGGCGAAATATCTATCGAAATGCCAAGTAAAGGCTCATTGTTTGTCGCAAACGCTTCGCACTCTAGTGGCATGGGAACCCCGACAACAAGGTAATCATCGGGCCCATATTGCACTGGTGTATCACCAATATGAATGTTCTTATGCCCTTGACCCAAGACGATGATGCCGGACTGATAGACAAACGGCTGGCGATGATTCCCTTTGCTACTGCGATAAAACCATACGCCATCTATCGCTGTTTTCTTCATACCTTCTAGGTCATGCAGCCCCTGCTTTTCAACATATTGCTGCATGATATCTGCGAGAGTGTGCATTAGAGCGCTCCATCAATGACCAACGAGTTTGGTCTCTATTATCGTTTCGAGCACTATACTTCCTCTCGACTTTAACTTTCTAGCTCAAGAGCATTAATTTTGTAGAAATAGGCAAATTATTTGCAGAAATCGACCTGTTAACCATCGTTAATCAGGACTAATATGCATGTATTCAATCTCCTTCACTGGAAGCAAGAGGGCTAATAATGAACTTTTCTTATGTAAACCCAACCAAGATTTTCTTTGGTCAAAAACAAATCGCAGCAATCAAAGAAGCTATCCCATCCGACCAAAAAGTTTTAGTGGTATACGGTGGTGGCTCCATCAAAAAAAATGGCGTGTACGACCAAGTAGCAGAAGCTCTTGAGGGACATGAATGGCTAGAGTTTTCAGGTGTTGAACCAAACCCAACCAAAGAAACACTCGATAAAGCAGTCGCAATGGTAAAAGAGCATGGTGTTGATTTTATTCTAGCGGTAGGTGGTGGTTCAGTCATCGATGGTTCCAAATACGTAGCAGCGGCATCAAAGTATGATGGTGATGGTTGGGATATCATGATTGGTAAGCACCAAGTCACTGAAGCGACGCCTCTAGCTGCAATTTTGACATTGCCAGCAACAGGCTCAGAGTCAAACATGGGCGCAGTTATCACTAAAAAAGAAACTCAAGACAAACTTCCGTTCATGTCTCCAGCAGTGCAGCCAAAATTTGCCGTGTTAGACCCAGATGTAATGAAAACACTGCCAGAACGCCAGCTTATCAACGGCATTGTTGACGCATGGGTGCACGTATGTGAGCAATACTTGACGCTTCCTACCGGTGCAATGGTTCAAGATGGTTACGCAGAAACACTGCTGAAAACTTTAAAAACACTCGGAGAACAGTTTGCGGAACGAGACGACGATATGTGGCGCGCAAACTTAATGTGGTCTGCTAACCAAGCATTGAATGGGTTAATTGGTAGTGGCGTTCCACAAGACTGGGCAACACATATGATCGGCCATGAATTAACGGCTCTATGGGGCGTTGATCATGCGCGTTCTCTTGCAATTGTCCAACCGTCGTTACTTCGTAACCAAATGCAGTTTAAGCGCCCTAAGTTAGAACAAATGGGTCGCAACGTATTTGGTCTTAAAGCAGGTGAGGATTTAGCAGAGCGCACAATCGAAGCTATCGAAGCGTTTTATCATCAACTTGATGTCGCAACTAAGCTCGAAAGCTATGGTGAGAGCCGTGAACAAGCTATCGATGCCATCATTGATCAACTAAACAAACACGGCATGACTGTTTTAGGTGAAAACCAGGCGATCACACTTGAACGTAGCCGAGAAATCTTAGAGTTAGCTGTCTCATAACTGCAACAATTCTTCACTGCCCTTCCTAGGGTTTAACGGTATTGTGACTTAACAGTCACAATACCGTTTTTTTATGCTATTTTGTAAGCCACATCACGTTCAAAACGAGGAGGCTTCTAAAAACAACGATTCCCTCCAGACAAAAAATCGGCCGTGTTGGTTAGTAAAGAGACAACTGTCCAGCTTTACACAAATAAAAATAATTGAGATCAAAGAACGAGTTAACTCGTTAATTAAGTTTTGATTTGTTGTAGTGATGTACTACATAATTTTGTCTGTTCGAGAAAACACTTTATGTGGCTAGTTGTTGTCGTATTAGCATTCATACATATCATCAGTATCCGTAAAGGCTCTAAATGGCTCTTTTACGTTTCTAAACCATTACCAGTGCTCTGTATGCTTGGTATTTTAATTCAGTCCCCGGCTTACCCAATGCCATATGCGCATTGGATTTTGATTGGCTTATCGCTCTCGTTGCTTGGTGACGTGTTATTAATGCTCCCTAGAGACAAGTTCATTACAGGATTAGTGCTCTTTTGCTCTGCCCATATCTCCTATAGTTATGGTTTTGCCATCATGTCAGCGTGGCATTTTACACCTTGGCTCCCAATTGCCTTGTTCGGACTCGGTATATGCGTCTACTGGTTGTTCCGACCGGATCTCGGTAAAGAGAAACGGCCAGTTGCCAGTTATATATTGGTACTGATGACTATGTGCTGGGCTTCGATCGAGTATTATTTGAGTGGGAAAACACAATCCTCCTCTTTTGCAGTGCTCGGAAGCTTTATCTTTATTATCTCTGGCATCGTATTGGCTTTCGAACGCTTTGGAGGACGGTCAATATTTTCACGACAAGTTGTCATGGTGACCTACTATTCTGCACAGACATTAATGGTTATGTCTGTTGTTGCGATTGTTGTTCGTTATCCGTATCTCGTTGAACTGAGTTAGTCATACTCTAGACTGCACCAACATTAAAGAAACATGGATGTATCTTGTAAGCGATCTGAATAGAGTCTTAAAATCATCGCCTAAACATTAGCTTATTCTTAATGAAATTACGCGCACAACTTGCTATTGTAAAAGGATATTTTTCCGTTATAGCGTGCCCCTTTGAAAGAGAATACTCCCGTCGTTGAGTTTAGCGACGTAAATAAGTGGTATGGCGATTACCACGCTCTAAAAGACATCAACTTCTCCGTGCATTCTGGCGAGATCGTCGTGGTGTGTGGCCCTTCAGGTTCCGGAAAATCAACGCTCATTCGTTGCATCAACCATCTTGAATCGATTCAAGAAGGCCAGCTTCATGTGTTCGACCAGCCTTCTCACGCAAAATCTCTCAAGCCCGGTAAAATCGGCATGGTGTTCCAACACTTTCACCTTTTTCCTCACTTGACTGTACTGGAAAACCTCACCTTAGCGCCGATTCGCACACTCAAATTATCAAAACAAGAAGCGGAAAAACGCGCAAAACATTACCTAAAGCGAGTCAATATTGAAGAGCAAGCGAGTAAGTATCCTATCCAGCTTTCTGGCGGTCAGCAGCAACGCGTCGCGATTGCCCGCTCCTTGTGTATGGAACCGGATTTACTCCTGTTTGACGAGCCAACTTCAGCGCTTGATCCGGAAATGATCAACGAAGTGTTGGATGTCATGGTTGAGCTGGCTCAAAGCGGAATGACGATGATTTGCGTCACGCATGAAATGGGATTTGCCAAAAAAGTAGCGAACCGCGTGGTATTTATGGATGAAGGCCAAATCGTGGAAATGAACTCTCCAGTCGCCTTATTTGAGACACCACAGCATCCACGCACCCAAGCATTTTTGAACCAAATTTTAAGTTACTGATGATAGTTCGCGTAATCAAACCTGTCCTTCAAGCTTTACTGCAAATGACGCTCCTCTTCATAGCGATTGTGTGGGTGTTGGACTCTGGTGCCGACGCTATGGGCTATCAATGGCAATGGGAGCGCGTACCTGATTACATCGCTTTTTATGAAGATGGAGAATGGTGGCCGGCAGAACTTATTGATGGGCTATTGGTCACGCTTAACATCTCGGCTATTAGTCTATTTTTTACCTTAGTATTAGGGTTGGTTACCGCGTTACTAAGGCTTAGCGATTCGAAAGTCGGCAATGTTATTGGTACCACTTATGTCGAAGTAATACGTAACACGCCGTTGTTGGTGCAAATCTATTTACTCTACTTCGTGTTTGGCCCCGTGATTGGTTTGGACCGATTCAGCACCGCCGTTTTGGCATTATCCCTTTTCCAAGGTGCCTACACCGCGGAAATATTCCGTGCAGGTTTAAACAGTATTCCTAAAGGGCAATTCGAAGCAGCACAAACTCTCGGACTATCACCGTTTTACACCTACAAAGACGTAATTTTGCCTCAGGTTTTACAGCGCACATTACCGCCATTAACCAATGAAGTGGTTTCTTTGATCAAAAACTCTTCCATTGTAAGCGTGATGGCGATTTTTGATCTAACAACACAGGCACGCAACATCGTCTCAGAGACGGCGATGCCGTTTGAAATTTGGTTTACCGTGGCAGCAATTTATCTTGCTCTCACTCTGTCACTTTCTGGCTTGTCTGCATGGCTAGAACACAAACTCGGAGCCAGTTGGCGCAAATTATAAGGAGATAACATGAAGTTATTCAAAGCGACCATGACTGCATTATTAGGGCTAGCCATCGCTATGCCTACTCTCGCGAAAGAAGGTGTTGCCACACCCAATGTAGATCAAATCAAAGAACGAGGCACTTTGCGCGTTGGTATGTCAACATTTGTACCTTGGGCAATGCGTAACAAGCAAGGTGAGTTAATCGGTTTTGAAATCGATGTTGCCAAACGCTTAGCACAAGATTCAGGTTTGAAAGTGGAATTCGTACCGACTGCATGGGATGGCATTATTCCCGCATTACTGGCGAAAAAGTTCGACGTGATCATCGGTGGCATGTCGGTTACGCCTGAACGCTCCAAAAGCGTCTTGTTTACTGAGCCCTACTCGCACTCAGGCGTTCAAGTAGCAGCAAACAAAGAACTCGCCTCTGGTTTTAGCGAATTTTCGGATTTTGACTCACGACGCGTAAAAATTGCGGCTCGTCGCGGCGCATTCACCGTTCAAGTAGCCAGAGAAACCTTCCCGAAAGCGAAGATCCTGCAATTTGATGACGACGCGCAAGCGTTCCAAGAGGTGCTGAATGGTAACGCCCACGCGGTCATTGCTTCTAGCCCAAAACCAGAACATGAGACAGTGAAACACAGCGACAAACTATTCCTTCCATTCTCTGAGCGACTATCACAAGGTAACGAAGCCTTTGCAGTTCGCTTGGGGGAAGAAGATAAAAAGGCCTTTTTCAATAAATGGATTGAAGCAAGAACCCAAGATGGATGGTTAAAACAACGTTATGAATACTGGTTCTCGACATTAGATTGGCAAGATCAAGTCGCACAAGGCCAGTAATCTAAATGGCTCGTGGACGCCGCGAGCCTATACTCTCCAATCATCCATTTTACTTTTCCATAACTTATCGGAGTCAAATTTTTGGGCGAACACACTACCACTCGCACAGCACCCGCGAAATCCAGCACAGGCTACCTTTTACCGCAATTAAACACACTAGACTGGGTACTACTTGTTATGTGCGGTATCGGTGGTGTTTGGCTGTACCATCGGTCCGCTGTTGGTGTGCATTATTTGTGGCAGTGGAAAGAGGCGCTTGAATTACTTTTCACGCCTAGAGCAGATGGTGGTTTGCCCTACTTCTTCCAAGGTTTGATTTCGACGTTAAGGCTCAGTATTTGGGGCATCAGCTTCGCATTAGTGTTTGGCACTTTGTTAGGCTTAGCACGCTTCTCTCGTTCCGTTTGGTTGCGCACACCTGCCAATGCGTTTATCCAGTTAGTGAGAAACATCCCTCCGTTGGTGTTTGTTTTTATTTTCTACTTTTTCATTTCTAACCAATTGATCCCGTTACTCGGTTTGGAAGATCTTCTACGAAACTACAACGGCGAACCAAATGCGCTACAGCGCTTTCTGTTTGGGCCTTCTAACCTTTGGGAAAACCTTGCCTCTGGCGTGTTATGCGTCGGCTTACTCTCTTCTGCCTACATTGCAGAAGTTGTGCGCGGTGGTTTACAAAGTATCGACCAAGGTCAGTGGGAGGCGGCTGACTCATTGGGCTTGTCTCGATGGGTGAAATACCGATTTGTTATCGCGCCACAGGTGCTTAAATCAATAACACCTGCACTTGCCGGTCAAACCATCTCTTTGGTGAAAGACACCTCTATTGTTTCACTGATTTCGATACAAGAAATGACGTTTGTTGGGACAGAGATGGCAAATTCATCAGGGTATATATTTGAAATTTGGTTGATTGTCGGCCTTGCTTACTTCTTAATCTGTTTTGGTCTGTCACTTATTTTCCGCCATATTGAAGCAAAATCGGAAGCCATTTCAAATTAACTCAACCGCATATGTAATTAGGCACATTTGATTCTTCAAATCAGAATTGCACCCTGTTACATTGGCAAGATGCTAAATTTTCGGCGTTTTTCATGGAGTTAAAGAATCAATCCGACTACGAGCGATACATAAAACAAGATAATCTTGGTGAATATTACGTAGTTCTCAATCAATTCACTTTTCACAGTGTTTATCAGCCAATTTTTGATAGACGCCAACGTATTATTGGTATGGAAGCCTTACTGCGTATTCGTGGCATTGATGGTTCCCTAATTCGTCCTGACGTGTTTCTGGCCAATAATGGTCTTGATCCCTACTTTCGCTTATGTGTAGAGTTTTTATCCAGAGCAATGCACATTCGAAATTTCGCACGCTATTTCGCAGGGACGCCGATCAAACTGTTTCTTAACGTCATGCCTCAAACGCTACTCACACTAACCAAAGACATGGGCTTTAAAGATAACGGCCTGCTTTACAAACGCCTTTCCGAACTTGGTATGAGCCCATCAGACGTAGTTTTTGAAGTAGTCGAAGAGTCATGCGGAGATACGGATTTATTAATCAAAGCCGTACAGTTAATGAAAGCAAATGGTTTTATCTTTGCTATCGATGATTTTGGCGCCCAACATTCTGATATCGCACGTGTTCAGCAGCTCTGCCCTGACATCATCAAAATCGATCGTTCCTATTTGCTAGACTACTGCGCCGGAGAAACCTTTTCCATACATAGCGCCGTTGATCTAGCGGATCATATGGGAGCAAAAGTCATTATAGAAGGGGTTGAAGAAGACGTGCAGCTACAAGCTATGTATCAACTTAATTTGGATTATTACCAAGGCTTTTACTTAGGAAAGCCTTGCGCCATTCATCACTGGACAGATAGCCTAAACATCGAGACGACAGTGCATTAACACTGCCCACTTACAGCACAGTGAAACCAAAAAAGCGCCGATATAATATGCTCGGCGCTTTTTAGTTTTACTCAGATGTCACTTATTTAGTTAAGCGTTCATTTCCCTAGAAAAAGTCAATAGAATTACGTCCGCTCTTCGGATCACGAGTGGCTTGCGGTTTGTCTTCTTTTTTGCCTTTCTTAGCAGACTGAGACAACGCTTCTTTCTGCGCTTTACGCTCTTTATGTGCCGCTTTACGGCCTGTTGATTTAGGCCCAGAAGCTTTAGGTGACTTACTTTGACGAGACTTATCTTTACGAGAAGACTGTGCTTCTTTTTTCGCTTTCTTTTCTGCTTTTTGCTCTGCCGTTTCAGGTTCGGTTACTGGCGCATCGCAAACCACAACATAATATTCCTGGTTAAACTCAAAAAAGTCACCATCATACATCTTGCGGCGCTTACGTGTTTCTAGTTCACCATTCACCGCGACGTAGCCTTCCTCGATGATATGTTTTGCTTCGCCGCCACCGCTGACCAAGTTTGCGATTTTAAAAAGCTTGTACAGTTCGATTGGATGCGCATCAACATCGATGCCAATCGCTTCGATCTCAATCTCTTCGCCTTCTAAATACTCTTCGTGGTCGTAATCTTGGGTCATGTTACTTACTCTTACTATTTGATGCCCTGAAGTTTAAACGCAATGCTTAAAAATAGAAACCTCTGGCGATGTTCAATCACCGATTCGCCTTGGCATTCGAGCACCTCTTAACCCATTTAACTTGTCGCTTGTTAGCTTGTATACCGATGCGTAGCTCAAACGAAGATGCAATTACGCAACCTGAAAGTATATACTCTCTAAGTTATTGTTGAAAAGAGCGAATACTTTGTCTCAACCAAGTAGAATTACCTTTGTCACTGCGAACTTGTTTAATTTTGTCGCACCGCCTAACGCCTACTATGATTTCGAGAACATATACTCGTTAGAGCAATGGCGAGACAAACTTTCGTGGACGCAACGTCAAGTTGAAAAACTGGAAGGCGACGTGATTGGCTTACAAGAAGTGTTCAGTATCGAGAAGACCCAGGCATTTTTTTCAACCATCGGCTACCCCTACTTTGCGACCGTTGACACCCCACATGTTGAAGATGAGTACATTTACTCAAGCCCTGTTGTGGCAATCGCATCTCGGTTTCCAATAGAAAAAGTACAAGCGGTAGAGTTTGACTTAGCAACGCTTGAGCCTTTTGGAGTAAGTGTTGTTCCAGAGTTCAGTCGCAAACCTATCTATGCCCAAGTAATACATCCTGTACTTGGTCATATCGCCGTTTACGTAACACACCTGAAATCTCAACGCCCGGCCGACTCAGAACAACCAGAAACGTCTAGCACGATTATTGGGCGCTGGTTATCCACCCAGCAAAGAGGCTGGGAAGCAGCGATGTTAAGAGACGCGATGCAAAAGAGGTATCGAAAAGAACCAATGCCGACAGTGTTAATGGGCGATATGAATCAACCTATCACTCCTATCAGCGTTAACAGCGCATTGGTATCCAATACTGGTGACAGCGTCACTGAATTACAACTCAAAGATGGTTGGTTATTGCAAAGTGACACCCTGAAGGATGAACGCCCAGCCACGCACTATCATTTTTCCACTGGGAATGTACTCGACTATATCTTGCTCTCACAAGAGTTTGATACCTTATCAGATATATCGGTTGCCGAGGTTGTTGACTATCAGGTGTCTAACCAACATCTGATCAACCCGATTTATGACAGAGATAAAAACGCCAGCGACCACGCATTTGTGGCGCTGACTGCTGAAGTAAAGCTTTGAGCAACCTATTTAGTTACTTAGTGACGTTTCACAATTTTACGCGGGATAAGTTCTACGCCAGGCTTGTAACGCTTGGCGGAAGCGTTGAGTGCTAACTCCATTGCGCTGTCCGCGATCAACTCAAACTGTTGAGGCAAAGAGTTGATTTTCACAGGCAAGAAGTCCAGCAGTCGATTATCACCAAATGTTGCTAAACGCACCTTTCCCATCAGTTCTGGTTTTTCTAGCATTACATCCAACACACCTTCTAACAGTGTATATGACGTTGTAACAATGGCATCTGGCAATGCGTTCTCTGTTAACCATCTCTCTAAGACTTTCTTGCCTTCTTCCCGGGAGAAGTGTTGTCCATAACCCACTGTTGCCGTTTTACAACCTTGTTGAGTAGCAGATAGAAAACCGAGCTCACGCTCTTTTGAGACTTGAAGATCTTGCAATGCGCCGATTAAGCCAATGGACTTTATATCCTCGGACAGTACTGACTGAGTGAGTTCAAGTGCGGCATCAAAATCTTCGCTGATGACACAACAAAAGTGCTCATCATCCATTGGACGGTCTAGCGCGATAACTGGCGTACCAGAATTTTGCAACTTAAGATAATACTCGTTTGCAGTGGGCATACCACTTGCCACAAACAACGCATCAATGCGACGACTGACTAATGCTTCCGCCACCTTTTGCTCTGTATCAGGATCATCATCAGAGCAGCCAATCAAAATTTGGTACCCCGCTTTCCGGGAGTTCTGCTCTATCAGCTTTGCAAGACGCGCATAACTGGTGTTCTCTAAGTCTGGGATGATAAGCCCAAATGAGCGTGAATTACCTGCCCGCAAGGAAGACGCCGCATGATCTGGCTTATAATTGTACTCATCTACAACGGCCATCACCTTTTTCTGAGTCTTCTCGCTGATGCGGTATTTCTGCGCTTTTCCGTTAATCACATAGCTTGCAGTTGTCTTAGAAACACCCGCTAATTTGGCTATTTCATCCAGTGTCATATTCTAAACCTTATTCTGTGCGCGCGATCATATTAATACATCAACGATCTTTCGATAAGTTGAATTATAAGCTGAACCGATTCAGTATTAAAGCTGAAAGGATTCAGCAAAACTTAAAAATTGACGTAAATCACCTGAATACACAACAAACCAATTTGTAGGCTAGGCTATAGGACAGCGCCAAAGACTCATTTGTTAACGTCAGTTTTTAAAACAGTTTTTCTGAGTCTTTTAAAAAATTTACCAACAAGCTGAATCGATTTAGCTTGAAAGATAAAAGGTTTGAGGAGTGATAAGCGCTCAGAAGAAGCGGCGTTCAACTTCTCACACAGAATACATTTTTAAATTGATACCTTAAGGCTGGAGAAGCACCATGCTTAAGCTAAATAAGAACGACATTACCCTCTCGCAATCAGCGACAGATAAGTTTGAAGCAATAAAGAGTATTGCTCATAGCCTGACTGATAAAGGCCTAGTTGAACGCGGTTACGTTGAAGGCATGCTAAACCGTGAAAACCAAAACTCTACGTTTTTGGGGAACGGTATCGCCATCCCGCACGGTACAACCGACACTCGTGCAATGGTGAAAACAACGGGTGTTGCTGTGCATCACTTCCCACAAGGTGTCGACTGGGGTGATGGCAATACTGTGTTCGTCGCTATCGGTATTGCAGCTAAATCTGACGAGCACCTTGGCATTCTTAAACAGCTCACCAAAGTGCTAGGCGCAGATGGCGTAGAAGAGCGTCTGCGTAATGCAAAAAACGAAGACGAGATCATCGCCCTACTGCACGGTGATGTTCAGCTTGAAGCAGACTTTGACGCTTCTTTAATTCAACTGATGTTCCCTGCGAGCGAC
The DNA here is from genome assembly GCF_033337665.1 of Vibrio sp. Vb2960. Taxonomy (NCBI): domain Bacteria; kingdom Pseudomonadati; phylum Pseudomonadota; class Gammaproteobacteria; order Vibrionales; family Vibrionaceae; genus Vibrio; species Vibrio sp. Vb2960. The sequence goes on from NZ_JAWORD010000018.1 coordinate 14,890, forward strand.
ATGCTACAGATGAGTGCTGTTGCTGGTGGTCTGTTGAAAAATACGGGATGTGCTGATAACGAATTCGTTGCAGATCTCGTTACCAAACAACCAACTCACTTATGTAATGGCCTGTGGTTAATTGGCAGTGACAAACATGTCACTCGCACAGGTGTGTCATTTGTCTCGACGGCAAACGACTGCGAATATGAAGGTCAAAAAGTGCGTGCACTTGTCGCGTTCGCAGCATGTAACAATGCTCACCAACCTATCCTAAAAACGCTTTCTAATATTGTGTTTAACAATGAACACGGCAAGCTTTTAGATGCATCAGTAGAACAGATTCTTGCTTTGTTCAAAGGTGAAGAAGTCACAGCCGCATCTTCAGAAGAAGGCAATACCGCTGTATTTAAAATCAAAAACTCTCACGGCCTACATGCTCGTCCGGGGGCAATGTTAGTCGCAGAAGCGAAAAAGTTTGAATCCACTATACGTGTTGCCAACTTAGACGGAGATGGAAAAGCAGTAAACGCGAAGAGCCTAATGAAAGTCATCGCGCTGGGCGTTAAGCACGGTCACCAACTTCAATTTACAGCAGAAGGCCCTGATGCCCCGCAAGCCTTGGAGTCTATCGGAAATGCAATCGCTTCTGGCCTTGGTGAAGGTTAAGGATCCGATATGACAAAAAAAACAAATAAGGTTGTCACTATTACGCTCAACCCAGCATTGGATTTAACAGGTTCAGTAAATGAACTAAACGTTGGTTCCGTGAGCTTAGTACAGCAAAGCAATCTCCACGCTGCAGGTAAAGGTGTCAACGTAGCAAAAGTGTTGAGCGATTTAGGCGCAGATGTCACGGTTACCGGCTTTCTTGGTAAAGATAACCCTGAGCTATTCCATCAGCTTTTCAATGACATCGGCGTTAAGAATGAGTTTGTAGAAGTACAAGGTGCAACTCGTATCAACGTCAAGCTCGTTGAGGCTAATGGAAACGTTAGTGACATTAACTTCCCTGGTGTTCAAGTTACGGCAGAAGAAATCGCGCGCTTTGAAGAAACCCTATTCCGCCTTGCTGAAACACACGATTACTTTGTATTGGCAGGCAGCCTACCGGGCGGTGTTACTGCAGAGCAATGCGCTGCATGGATAGAAGCACTGCATCAACAAGGCAAAAAGGTGTTGTTCGACAGTAGCAAAGCCGCATTGAAGTCAGGTATTGATGCTCACCCATGGTTAATTAAACCTAACGATGAAGAACTTGGTGATTTTGTTGGCGAACATCTAGCAACACCTGAACAGTGCCAAGCTGCAGCGCAAACACTGAGCGACAAAGGCATAGAAAACATCGTGGTTTCTATGGGACCTGACGGTGTTATGTGGCTCAACCAAGGCGAATGGCTTAGTGCAAAACCGCCTCGAATGCATGTCGTGAGCACCGTTGGCGCAGGCGATACGCTGGTCGCTGGCTTGTGTTGGGGCCACATGCAACTGATGCCTAAAAACGATTTATTGCGCTTCGCTACGGCACTTTCTGCTTTGGCAGTTAGTCAAGTTGGCGTAGGGCTAACCAGTCAGGAAGAACTGGAAAATATCAAGCGACAAACTGAAGTTAGCGCGCTTTACCCTATTACAAACTTAGAACAAAACTAAGGAACAGAAGGTTATCGTATGAATATTGCCATTATTACTGCCTGTCCGAGCGGTGTAGCAAATAGCATCCTTGCGGCAGGATTACTAGAACAAGCCGCCGCAAAATTAAACTGGAATGCCAAAATAGAATGTCAATCAAGTGTGGTTGAACCAACACTATTGACGGAAGCTGACGTTGAACAAGCAGAAGTCATTGTCATTGCGGCAAATACTATCGTCGACACTTCTCGTTTTGTAGGAAAAAAGGTTTACCAAGCGGAAATTAGCGAAGTAGCAAAAGACGCAACTGCGTTTCTCCAGCAAGCGGTTGAAAACGCCACTTTACTTGAAAAAGCAACCACACTTGCAGCCCCTATCACTACAGATACAACATCAGCATCAAAGAAGATTGTTGCAATCACGGCATGCCCTACTGGCGTTGCGCATACCTTTATGGCGGCAGAAGCTTTAGAAGAAGAAGGCAAGCGTCGTGGCCATCAAATCAAGGTGGAAACTCGTGGTTCAGTTGGCGCTAAAAACCAACTGACTGAGCAAGAAATTGCAGACGCCGATCTGGTGATCATTGCTGCGGATATTGAAGTGCCACTTGATCGCTTTAACGGCAAAAAGATGTACCGCACGAAAACAGGTCCAGCTCTGAAGAAAACAGCCGAAGAGATGGACAAAGCATTCGAGCAAGCCACGGTGTATCAACATTCTGGTTCAGCTAACTCTTCATCTTCCACCGAAGAGAAAAAAGGCGCTTACAAACACCTAATGACGGGTGTTTCGCACATGCTTCCTGTCGTCGTTGCAGGTGGTTTGATCATCGCTCTATCTTTCGTGTTCGGTATTGAAGCATTTAAAGAAGAAGGCACACTAGCAGCAGCCTTGATGAACATTGGTGGTGGCTCTGCATTCGCATTGATGATTCCTGTACTTGCTGGTTACATCGCGTTCTCAATTGCTGACCGTCCGGGTCTGGCTCCTGGTCTTGTTGGCGGTATGCTAGCAAGTTCAACGGGTGCTGGTTTCCTAGGTGGTATCGCAGCTGGCTTCATTGCCGGTTATGCAGCGAAGCTCCTTGCGGACAAAGTAAAACTCCCACAATCGATGGAAGCGCTTAAACCAATTCTGATCATTCCATTTGTAGCAACATTGTTCACTGGCCTTGTCATGATCTACATCGTAGGCGGCCCAGTTTCAGGCATCATGAACGGCCTGACTGACTTCCTAAACAACATGGGTTCTGACAGTGCAGTACTACTGGGTATTATCCTTGGCGCAATGATGTGCTTCGACCTAGGAGGCCCGGTAAACAAAGCCGCTTACGCATTTGGTGTTGGCCTTCTGGCTTCACAAACTTACGCACCAATGGCGGCAATCATGGCCGCAGGTATGGTTCCTGCGCTAGGTATGGGTTTAGCGACCTTCATTGCGAAGAACAAATTTGAACAAAATGAACGTGAGGCTGGTAAAGCATCATTTGTCTTGGGCCTGTGTTTCATCTCTGAAGGCGCAATTCCATTTGCTGCGAAAGATCCAATGCGCGTGATTCCATCTTGTATGGCAGGTGGCGCACTTACTGGTGCCCTATCGATGCTATTCGGTGCGAAATTAATGGCACCACACGGCGGTCTATTCGTGCTGCTAATTCCTAACGCAATTTCACCAGTATTAATGTATTTAGTGGCTATTGCAGCAGGTACAGCGGTAACTGGCTTTACTTACGCATTCTTAAAAAGCAAAGCAGAAGCGAAACAAGAAGTCGCAGCTTAATTAGAGCGACTCCGGTTAACAATGCCACCCTCGAATTTGGCATTTAGCACCTCCCTTTAATTCCGGTTAAGGGAGGTGTTTTTTATTCCACAGCCGGAACGGCTACAATGTCTACTTCCCCACTGCTCATATCCACCGTTGCTTGATAAGCGCTATGCGGGTCACCGTAGTGCTTGAAGGTAAAGTGGTAAACGTTAGCTGGCGTCCACAAGGTTTTTGATTCTGCGGGCAGAATGTCATAGCCGTCTTGCTGATAAAGCTCTGTCGCCATTACATTTGCGATTGCCGCCTGCTGGTTAGCGTCTCGATCCACCTTTGGCTCTAGTGACGGGTTACTTGGATAAGACTCACCGTTGTAACTCATGAGTCGATATGAGCCATTACTCCAAACGATAAAGTCCTGCCAACCATTACTGTAACTGTTGGCTAGTACAATAGGCGTGCGAGTTACCGACATTCGATTAATAACGTTTCCTTCATTATCAAACATATATGCAGAGCAGCCACCACTACCACAGAAATAGCGATCTTGAAGCAACACTATGTGTTCTGTCTTTCCGTCGCTGTTTAGGTCGGCGCTACCCGATAGATAACGTAGATTGTCTTGCTCGAGCGACAGCCCTTCAGGGGCTAAAACCTTACTATCAATCCAACTGGAAATGACTTCAGCACTAACACTGTTGATTTTAGGGGCAGGTTGTTTGGTTTCTGTCGGCATGCTATCCGTCGCGGTGCAGCCAACCAAGGTGAAAGAACCAACGAAGAAGAGTCCGTTTAATATGCGCTTATTCATGTAATCTCAATCTTTGATGTGTCGTTACATCAGTATACGCATGATTTGCATTGTAATCGTAAGAAAATCATTAAAATCAAGCAAATGAATGGTTTGGTATATATTAGTAAGATCAAAAAAGCCCCGAAGAAAACCTTCAGGGCTAGGCAGGAAGCTGGCAAATAGCCAGGAGTCCCTATGCAGTGGTCGGTTTTACCCTAAACAGAATTGCAAACATCACTGGCACCACTATCAGTGTCAGTACAGTAGCAAAACCAAGACCTGCCATAATCGTTATTGCCATCGAGCCAAAGAAGGCGTCGAAGACCAGTGGAATCATCCCCAAGATAGTTGTTAGTGCCGCCATACTTACCGGACGAACGCGGCTTATCGCACTATCAACAATCGCGAGGTAAGGATCTTTACCAGACTCCAACTCAAGGTTAATTTGGTCAAGCAACACAATACCGTTTTTCAAAATCATGCCACTTAGGCTTAACAAACCAAGGAATGCTGTAAAACTGAACGGCATGTTCGTGGTAAGCAAACCAAAAGCAACGCCAATGATCGCTAACGGAACGGTGAACCAAATGACCAACGGCTTTTTTATTGAGTTAAACAATAAAATAGTAATGATGAACATCAACAAGTAACCCATCGGCAATGAACCGAATAGGCCTTCTTGTGCATCTTTGGATGATTCGTACTCACCACCCCATGTGATTTCGTATCCTTCTGGAACATGCAATGCCATCACTTTAGGCTGTACACGAGCAAATAAGCTTGCTGCCGTGTCGTCACTCAACACATCATGGTCCGCGAGAACGGTTAACGTACGCTTACGGTCACGACGCTGAATTAGCGGCTCACTCCAATCCAGTTGAACGCCATCAATCACTTGATCAACCGGAATATACGTTTGCAAAGAAGGACTCCAAATGGTCACGTTTTGTAGTGATTCAAAATCTACGCGTTCTTCTTCAGGAAGGCGTGTCATAATTGGCAACGTATGTGTACCATCACGCAAGTAACCTAAGGTGCTACCACCAAACGCCATTTGCAGTGTGCTTGAAAGATCTTCTTTCGAAATACCTAAGCGACGAGCTTTAGACTCATTGAAAACGGGTACAAGTTCCTTGGTGCGCTCTCGCCAATCGTGACGAATGTTTCGGGCACCAGGGTCGGTATGAAGGATGTCTTCGACTTGCACCGCCAAGTCACGTAAAACTTGTGGATCAGGGCCAGTAATACGCGCTTCGATCTTAGACGCTGGTGATGGACCAAATTCCATCAATTTAAACTGGAACGTAGGCGCATCAAATGTTTTCGCCAGATTCGCATCTAACTTATGCAGCAAACCAAACATTTTCTCACGATCAGTCGCGCGAACTTGGAACTGAGCGTACGCTTCGTAACTTTTTTCTGGTTGATAGGTTAAAGCAAAACGCTGTAGGCCCTGCCCAATCGAAGCAGAAACAAAGTCAATATCATCTTGCTGACGAATGTAGCTTTCGACCTCTTCAGCTTTTTTGATCGTTTCACGAATGTCAGTACCCTCTGGCATCCACATATCCACGTAGAACATCGGCGTATTCGATGGTGGGAAGAACTGCTGTTTTACATTACCAAATGCCACGACAGCACCCACTAATAGCGCCACCATGCCAGCAACGGTAAGCCAGCGGAATCGCAATGCAAATTTCAGCGATGCCCCAAATACGACAAACAACCAGCCTTTATAAGGATCATCTTCGCTAGTACCCTGCTCTTTGTTTTCCTCTTTCAACAAAAGATCGGCAAGGAAAGGCGTCAGTGTAATAGCGGTAATCCAGCTTAAAAATAGTGAGAAACACAGCACCCAGAATAGAGAGCCCATGAACTCACCTGTCGCATCTTGCGACAAGCCGATAGGTGCAAAAGCCGTAATTGCAATAACAGTTGCGCCCAGCAAAGGCCATTGTGTTTGCTTTACAATATCGACAGCCGCTTGAACTTTGGTACGCCCTTTCTTTAGGCCAACTAATATGCCTTCCACGACAACAATCGCGTTATCAACCAGCATACCCAAGGCAATAATTAACGCGCCAAGAGAAATACGATGCAGTTCGATGTTGTTGTAATTCATCAAAATGAAGGTACCAAATACCGTCAATAACAACACAACTCCAATGATGACACCACTACGTAAACCCATAGTAAACAGCAACACAATGATTACGATCGCCACTGCCTCCGCTAGACTGATTACAAACGCTTTAACAGATTCATCCACCTCATTGGCTTGGTTGTAAAAGTAGTTCATATCGATGCCAGCAGGCTTGATAGACTCAAGGCTCGCGAGCTCCGCATCCAAACGTTCACCAACCTCAACCACGTTCACACCCGATGCAAACGAGATACCGATATTAATCGCTTTTTGACCGTTAAAGAGTACGACGTTGCCTGGCTTCTCTTGAATACCGCGAGAAATCGTTGCTACGTCTTTTAGACGAATTAGATTTCCTGTGTCACGGCCATGAATGATCAGATTTTCTAGTGCTTCTACAGTGTTTAAGGTGCCGCTTGGGCGAATAACAAGGCTTTCGCCATTGACCATCACTTCACCTGCTGAAACCACATTGTTTTGCTGGTTCAACAAGCTCGAAACCACATTCATGTCTAAGTTCAGTGCAGCAAGGCGATCAAGTGAGATCTCAACGAATAGCATTTCTTGCTGATCGCCCGTGATGTCTACCTTACCAACACCATCAACAAGCTCGATTTCACGGGTCAGGTAATCCGCATAACGTTTCAGCTCTACATAGTCGTAATCGTCACCAGTGAGCATTAACATCACGCCATAAACGTCACCGAAATCATCAATGATCTGTAAAGACTGAACACCTTGAGGCAATGATGGTCGTAAATCATTAATTTTACGGCGCATTTCATCCCAAATTTGCGGCAGTTCATCAGGACCATAGTCCATTTCCATGCTCACCGTTATTTGAGACATACCATTAGAAGACGTAGAGGTAATTTTGTCGATATAAGGGAGTTTTCGAATCTCTTTTTCTAGAGGATACGTCAGCTCTTCTTCAACTTCTTTTGGCGTCGCGCCAGGGTATGTTGAGATGATCATGGCATCTTTGATCGTAAATGCCGGGTCTTCTAATCGTCCCAGCTCCAAAAATGACGTTAAACCACCAACAGCAAGGATAATAATGAACAACCAGCTGATGACTTTGTTTTTTATTGAATACTCAGCAATGTTCATTATTGGTTATTCTCCACAACATCCACATGTTTACCTTCGCGTAATTTACGCAGATTTGAATTAATCAGAATATCGCCCTGGCTAACACCTGACGACACAATGGCTCCATTGCCATTCACTTGAGAAATCATGACAGGCACTCGTGTGACAATGTCACCTTCTTTTTTCCACACAAAGAACTCATTCCCTTCACTGCCTGCTTGAAGCGCCGTGACAGGAACACTGTAACCATCGATAGAGGTAATGCCCGCCTTCACCATATCGACCAAAACGCTTACGCTGGTTCCCGGCAATATCTCTGTTTTTGGCTGTGGCATCGTCAAGTACATTTCGTAGGTTTGAGTTTCAGCGTTGGGTTCACTTGTGTGCTCTAAATAGTCCAAAGCAAATCTGCCATCGATGCCGGAGAAGGTTGCTCTAGGCTTGTAGCTCATGCTGTCTGAGTTTGGGTCTACCATCGCTAAAACATTGTCGGAAAGCTCAATACGCACGTAAACCAAATCGTTTTGGTATAGGTTTAACACGGGTTCACCAATTGCCACACGCTCAAAACGTTCTTTGAAAACATCGGATACTTTACCGGCGAACGGGGCGAATAAACGGGTGTAATTCAATTGATTGGTCGCGTTATAGAAAGTAGCCTCAGCTAGCTCTTTATTGGCGGTTAGCTCATCAAGTTCCGCTTTTGAAATCATTTGACGTGCATGCAAGTCTTCACCGCGTTTAAGCTGACGAATTGCGAGTGTGTATTGTGCTTCTGCGTCATTCACGGCTTGCTTCTCTTTGCTATCATCTAGCTTTGCGAGCATTTGCCCCTGCTTCACAACGTCACCCGCTTTAACCAATACGTGCTGAACTTCCCCAGCGCGGCGAAATGCCATTGGCGTTTGCTCTGCAGGCACTACTATGCCTTTGAACGCGCGATGTTGCCTTTGTACTGGTGCATCCACCGAGATAGTCGACACAAAAAGTGGCTGCTCGACGATAGCTTGGTTTTCATTTTTGCACCCTGTTAAAACTGCAAGTGCAATCGCAGAGATCGTAAGTAGAGAACGTTTCATTAAATGCCTCCCTCACGAACCCAAGCTTTCACCACTTGTCCTTCAACCAGTCTCTCAACACCAGCAATAACAACGTAATCATTGTTATCAAGCCCGGCTTTCACACCACCTGCTGCGTCAAGTGACACAGTGACTTTATTGACCTGCTGCGTGCTTCTGTCCATTACCCAAACTTCACCTTGCGTCCCATTTTTGTTGACCCAAGCAGACTGAGGTAACGTCATCGCGTCCGATACATGTTGTTTAGCAATGTGTACCTGCCCTGTCATACCTGTCAGCAAATTGCGATCTTCTGGTCGAGTGATGGTCACGATCGCCTCATAACTATTGGTATCGATGTTTGGCTGCGTCGAAATTTCTTTAAATTGCCCAGGAATACGTTTTCTTGGCTCGCTATCCATCGTCACCCACATATCGGAGTTTTGCAGTGACTCAAGTGATACAGATTCCGCATAACTTACTGGCAAGGTGAACGACACATCCAACGTCGTGTTATCAATGAGATTCAAGATCTCCTGCTTCTCTGCTACTACCTGAAACGGGTTGACATAGGTATATGACACAATGCCATCAAACGGTGCATGAATTTTGGTATAGCTCAAATCGGTTTTAGCTTGTTCGTAGTTCGCCAATGCCGCTTTGTATTGAGTTTCTTTCTGATCGTACTCATCAGTACTAATGAGTTTTTTTCCGTAAAGGTTTTTCGCGCGGTCCCATTGTGTTTTCGCTAACGCGTACTGCGCTTGAGCGGCATCTAACGCAAGCTGAAGATCTTTAGGGTCTAACGTTGCGAGCACTTCACCTTTTTGGACCTTTTGACCCATGCGTACACGTAATTCATCTACCTCTCCACCAACCTGAAAAGAAAGCTGCGCGCGATGTGTTGCATCAATACGCGCTAAAAAGGCGTGCGAGTCTTCAAGTTCTAGGTCTTTCACCGCCAGTAATTTTACAGGTTTGATTAAAGGTTCAGACGGCTCAGAAATGGCTTTATTACACCCAGTTAGCATCCCAGAAAGACTTAATGTCACCACTGCGCCAACTAAAGTGCGCCTTAAATATTGTTTTCGCACCCGCTTTCTCCGTAGGTTTTATATATTACACAGCCGTGCAGTATAAGCAGAATTTGAAATTGATCAACATATTTTCCAGGTGGATAGCAAATTAATTAGTCAAAGCGTTCGGTTTCTGGTAAAAGTAAGCGCGTGATTAATATTCGGGAAAATTCGAACTATGAATGAAAGAAAGCAGGGGCGTAGAAGTGCTGAAGCAGCAGAACAAACTAAGTGTCTGATCCTTAAAGTGGCAGCAGATATGTTTTGTGAACTTGGTTACGAGCGTGTCTCGCTGCGCAATATCAGTGAAAAGGCTGGTGTTTCACATAGTTTGATCCGTCACCACTTCGGCAGCAAAGAGAAAATCTGGCAAGCGGTTAGCGATGCAATGGACGAGTTCATGCAGTGCTATATGGCTGAACTCATCAATGAAATGCCGGAGAACACACCTTCGAATAGAAAAATTTATCTGTTTATGGTTCGCATGCTAGCATTTGCTCTCGTCAATCCTCATCCAGTACAGATGATCGCCGATGCCATTCGACAAGGCGATGACGGTGCTCTACTGCAGTATTTCTTAAAGTCAAAAGATGAGTTCGCTGCAATATTTACCGGAATTTTCGAGCAGTACAACAGCGAAAACCCTAATGCACAATTTGATCAGTGGGAATCAAAGTGGCAAATGTTGATCTTCGCACATGGTGCTGTCAGTCTCGCGCCAATGATGCAAGAAACATGGCCGGATATTGCAGATAATCGCGAAAAACTGCTGATCAAGCATTGGGAATTGTTTAATACCATTATGGCCTCTCAATTTGGGATCCCAAAAGAGGAGATGATTCATCCGGAAAAGCTTGAAGATATCGTTATTGATATGTGCTGTACTATTGATGAAGCAGTAAACTAAAAGCAAACAAGCGAAAAGAAGACATAAAAATGCCGAGCTACAAAGCTCGGCATTTTTGTTTCAATTCGTTTTAACCACGGTAGTAGCGTTGTGGTACGAACGGCATTTTTTCAACTGTCATTGGTAGCATTTTGCCACGCACTTCAGCGAACACTTCAGTACCAATCGCCGCCAAATCCGCACGAACATACCCCATTGAGACTGGCTTACCTGCATTCGGGCCCGCCGTACCGCTGGTTACAACGCCAATTTTAACGCCGTCAGCATCAAACAGTTCAACACCTTCACGCACTGGCGCTTTGGTTTGACCTACTAGACCCACACGCTTACGCGCCACATCTTTAGTCTCAATCTGCTTAAGAATAATGTCTGCGCCAGGGAAACCACCTTCACGTTCACCACCAATACGACGAACTTTTTGGATACCCCATAGCAAGCTCGCTTCAACGGGTGTTGTTGTTGTGTCTAGGTCATGACCGTATAGACAAAGGCCACACTCAAGACGAAGTGAATCACGAGCACCAAGGCCAATCCATTCAACTTCATTTTCCGCAGTCAGTTTACGTGCTAGCTCTTCCGCTTTGTCAGCAGGAACCGAGATTTCGTAACCGTCTTCGCCTGTATAACCACTACGAGAAACAATGCACTCGGCGCCTAAAATATCGACTTTACGAATATCCATGAACAGCATTTCAGAAACTTCTGGTGCAAAACGCACCAATACAGCCGCCGCTTTAGGGCCTTGGATTGCAAGTAGAGCTCGGTCTTCGATAGTTTCTAGCTCAACACCAGATGGTAAATGCGCTTGTAGGTGTGCGATATCTTGCGCTTTACATGCTGCGTTCACAACCACAAACAGATGATCGCCTAGGTTAGCCACCATCAAGTCGTCCATGATGCCGCCCTCTTCATTAGTGAAAAAAGCGTAACGCTGTTTACCAGACTCAAGATCCACAATATCCACTGGGACTAATGTTTCTAGGAACGCAGCTGCACCGTCACCAATTAGGCGAAGCTGTCCCATGTGAGAAACATCAAACAGACCTGCCGCATCACGAGTATGTAAGTGTTCCTTCTTTACGCCTAGAGGATACTGAACAGGCATATCGTAACCCGCGAACGGGACCATTTTGGCACCAACTTCAACGTGAAGTGCGTGTAGTGGTGTTTTCAGTAGTTCTTGAGTCATTTTCGTCTCCATTTAGATAGACCCGAGAATGCTATCGGCATTCGATGTGTTTCCAATAATAAACATGGCTCATTCTATTTTGCACGAACAAGACGTAGATCGACTTGCAAAAGTGTGACTCTTAACATTTTAATCACAACAAATCGTACAAAAAAAGCGCTTTAATGAGTACGTTCTCATCAAAAAAGCGCTTTTTCATCATAACGACCACCAACAGCAATCGTTTGCTTTCACTATAGGAAATTTACAAGTATTTATCACTATTTGGCTGTCACCCACAAAATGAGCGCATCTTCTTCGCTAACACTGGTCAACATATGTCCCATATTTGCATCGTAATAAACGCTGTCTCCCTCGCTTAAAACAACAGGTTCGTAAAACTCAGAATAGAACATGACCTCACCAGATAAGATAAGCAGAAATTCTTCGCCATCATGACGAACCCAGTCTTTATATTCATCAAAACTACGAGCTCGAATTTGGCTCTTAAACGGCATCATTTTCTTATTGGAAAGTTGTGTCGCGAGCAGTTCATGTTCATAGGTTTGTGTTGGGTGTGGTTTACCTTCATTCTTCTTGGTAACATCCCTGCGCCCTGTCGCTACCTTTTTTCTAGGTGGCTCAAAGAGTTGTGGCATGTCAATTTGTAAGCCTAGTGCCAATTTTTGCATCGCTTGAAACGTCGGGGAGATCTGCTCATTTTCTATTTTGCTCAGTGTAGATCGAGCAAGTCCGGTTCGCTGACTCGCTTCTTCTAATGTGATACCGAGTTTCGAGCGGATATCCTTAATACGCTGGCCCAGTTTTAACGGCTCGATATTTTGGTCATGTTGCTCTTTTGCCAACGTCATCGATGGGTATTCATCGTAAATACTTTCTGCCATAAATCCCTCTATAGATATCCATATTTTTTGTCTTACTCGCATTGTGCATGAAGCACATAGTGGATAGAAGTCCACCAAGTGAATTAAAGCGTGCTCTTGTTAACAAATTTTGAAATCTTGTTTCCTATAGGAAATTTTTGGTTGATTGTTCCCGTCACAGGCGCTATGTTACCAACTTGTTAGATGTAGAGATGCATATTTCCGTAAGAGATTGGTAAAGGAAACACGCAATCCAACGGAGTTTTTGCCCAAATTTAGGGCCGGATGTTCACTCTGTTCTGCTACGCAGTTCAGCTGTTTTTGAGGACAAATGAACCACAACCGCAAATCATAACTCATCTATTGCGGGTTCATTTTCAGATTTGGAAGGTCAACTACCATGAATAAGAGTTACCCTAACCACAGCTTGGAAAACTTTTTCTCTACCAACCTCTCTGCGACAGATGATGCTGTCTTTGCTGGAATTCAAGCGGAATCCGCTCGCCAAAACGAACAAATCGAACTTATCGCTTCTGAGAACATTGTTTCTAAAGCGGTAATGCAAGCTCAAGGCACATGCCTAACAAACAAATACGCTGAAGGTTACCCAGGTCGCCGTTACTATGGTGGTTGTGAGCACGTAGATACAGTGGAAGCCATTGCTATCGAACGCGCAAAAAAACTTTTCAATTGTGAATACGCAAACGTTCAACCACACTCAGGCGCACAAGCAAACGGCGCAGTAAAGCTGGCACTGCTTCAACCTGGTGACACCATTCTTGGTATGTCTTTAGACGCAGGTGGTCACCTGACGCACGGCGCACGCCCTGCACTTTCTGGTAAATGGTTTAATGCAGTTCAATACGGTGTTGATCGCGAAACACTAGAAATTAACTACGAAGATGTTCGTGAGCTAGCACTTGAGCACCAACCTAAAATGATCATCGCAGGTGGTAGCGCTATTCCACGTACTATCGACTTTGCAAAATTCCGTAAAATCGCAGACGAAGTAAATGCAATTCTTATGGTCGACATGGCGCACATCGCTGGTCTTATCGCAACAGGCGCACACCCTAGCCCACTGCCACACGCACACGTTGTTACGACTACAACACACAAAACATTGCGTGGCCCTCGCGGCGGTATGATTCTTACTAACCACGAAGACATCATTAAGAAAATCAACTCAGCCGTATTCCCTGGCCTACAAGGTGGCCCACTGATGCACGTTATCGCAGCCAAAGCGGTCGCATTTGGTGAAGCGCTTGGCCCTGAATTTAAAACTTATATTGATTCGGTGATCAATAACGCAAAAGTCCTAGCGGAAGTATTGCAAACTCGCGGTTGCGACATCGTAACTGGTGGCACAGACACGCACCTAATGCTGGTTGACCTTCGTCCGAAAGGGTTGAAAGGCAATAAAGCAGAAGAAGCTCTAGAGCGTGCTGGGATCACATGTAACAAAAATGGCATCCCATTCGATACAGAGAAGCCTATGATTACATCGGGCATCCGTTTAGGAACGCCTGCGGGTACAAGCCGCGGCTTTGGCGCTGAAGAATTCAAACTCATCGGTAATTGGATTGGTGACGTACTGGACGGTTTAGTGAACAACCCTGAAGGTGACGCAGAAGTTGAAAAACGCGTTCGCAAAGAAGTAAAAGAACTTTGCAGTCGCTTTCCTCTATACCAGTAAACGATTTTTTTGAAATCATAATAATTCCTGACAAGTTATTCGGAGATTAAGCAATGGACAAAACACTGAAGTTTGCAGATAGCCACGAGTGGGTACGTGACAACGGTGACGGCACAGTAACAATTGGTATTTCTGAGCATGCACAAGAAATGCTAGGTGACGTGGTATTCGTTGACCTACCAGACGTAGAAGACGAAGTTGAAGCAGGTGAAAGCTTCTCTCTCGTTGAATCTGTAAAAGCAGCGTCAGACATCTACGCACCAATCACTGGTGAAATCGTAGAAATCAATGAAGAACTAGAAGACAGCCCAGAGCTAATTAACGAAGAGCCGTACGAAGGTGGCTGGATCGTAAAAGTGAAGATGTCTGATGTATCTGAACTAGATAACCTGAAAGACGCAGACGAATACCTAAACTCTATCGAAGAAGAGTAATTAGGATGTGACGAAAGCTGTTCCCTAGCCTGTTTAGAGAACAGCTTTTTTTCTAGGTTCGGACGTATAATTTAATTTATCAGTAACGCAAATCCGTTACCCGAACCAAGGAGTAGGTAAAGGACAATGACTGAATTACTTCAAAGCCTCAGCACACAAAACGAGTTCGTTGCTCGCCACAATGGACCAAACAAATCTGACCAACAGAAAATGTTGGAAGCGATCAACGCAGTTAGCCTAGATTCGCTTATCGACGAAACCGTACCAGCACAAATTCGCCTAGAGCAACCAATGAGCTTGGCAGAAGCGAAAAGCGAAGCAGACATGCTGGCAGCAATGCGTAAGTTCGCCGATCAGAACCAAGTTAAACGTACATTCATTGGTCAGGGTTACTACAACACCTTCACGCCGAACGTGATTCTACGCAACGTGATGGAAAACCCGGGCTGGTACACTGCTTACACCCCTTACCAACCAGAGATCTCACAAGGTCGTTTAGAAGCACTTCTAAACTACCAACAAATGGTGATGGATCTTACTGGTATGGAAATCGCGAACGCGTCATTGCTCGATGAAGCAACGGCAGCAGCAGAAGCGATGACACTTTGTAAGCGTGCGGGTAAAAGCAAGAGCAACGTATTCTTCGTTGCTGACGACGTTCACCCACAAACCATCGAAGTGGTAAAAACTCGTGCGAAATTCATCGGCTTTGAAGTCTTGGTTGGTTCTTTAGAATCACTACCAGAGCAAGACGTGTTCGGCGCACTAGTTCAGTACCCAAGTACAACAGGTGAAGTTCGTGACCTAACGGACATCATCGCTAAAGCGCAAGCAAACAAAACACTAGTGACTGTAGCAACGGACCTTCTTGCTTCTACCCTACTTAAACCTGCAGGTGAAATGGGCGCAGACGTAGCAATCGGTTCAGCACAACGTTTTGGTGTGCCGATGGGTTACGGCGGTCCACACGCTGCTTTCATGGCAACGCGTGATAAGCACAAGCGTACAATGCCTGGTCGTGTTATCGGTGTTTCTATCGATACCAATGGTAACCAAGCACTGCGTATGGCAATGCAAACGCGTGAACAGCACATCCGTCGTGAAAAAGCGACATCAAACATCTGTACTGCTCAAGCACTGCTAGCGAACATGGCGTCTTTCTACGCGGTTTACCACGGCGCAGAAGGTCTACGCACGATTGCTCGTCGTACGCACCACATGACAGCCATCCTAGCCGCTGGCCTAACTAAAGGCGGCTTCGAGCTTGCTCACAACAGCTTCTTCGACACCATCACTATCAACACAGGTGCACAAACTGAAGACCTATACGCGAAAGCACTAGCCGCAGACATCAACCTACGTAAGTTGGGTACTCAGCTAGGTGTGAGCTTCGACGAAACCACAACCGTGGCAGATGTAGAAGCCCTATTCGCAGTATTCGGTGTGAAAGAAGAAGTCGCAGCACTATCAACTGAAATCGCAGGCAACGAGTTTGCAGCCATTCCAGAAGCATTGCGCCGCACAACAGAATATCTAACACACCCTGTGTTTAACACGCACCACAGCGAAACACAGATGATGCGTTACCTAAAACAGCTAGAGAACAAAGACTTCTCACTCACGCACGGCATGATCCCACTGGGCAGCTGTACGATGAAGCTGAACGCAGCAGCAGAGATGATTCCAGTAACTTGGCCTGAGTTTGGTTCGATCCACCCGTTCGCACCAGCAGAACAAGCAGCTGGTTACGCTGCACTCGCAAAAGACCTTAAAGAAAAGCTATGTGAAATCACTGGCTATGACGCATTCTCACTACAACCAAACTCTGGTGCATCGGGTGAGTACGCAGGTCTTATCGCGATTCAACGCTACCACGAAAGCCGTGGCGAAGGTCACCGCAACGTATGTTTGATCCCAAGCTCTGCGCACGGTACTAACCCTGCGACAGCATCTATGGTGTCAATGAAAGTGGTTGTGGTTAAGTGTGATGAAGAAGGCAACATCGACATCGACGACCTAGCAGCGAAAATCGATAAACACAAAGACAACCTATCAAGCATTATGATCACTTACCCTTCTACGCACGGCGTTTACGAAGAGAAAGTGAAAGAAGTGTGTGAAATGGTTCATGCCGCTGGTGGTCAGGTTTACCTAGACGGCGCTAACATGAACGCGCAGGTTGGTCTAACATCACCAGGCTTCATCGGTTCAGACGTTTCTCACCTAAACCTACACAAAACCTTCTGCATCCCGCACGGTGGTGGCGGTCCGGGTATGGGTCCTATCGGTGTGAAATCTCACCTAGCTCCTTTCCTACCAGGGCATATTGAAGACGGTGTAGAAGGCGCAGATTTCGCAGTATCAGCAGCAGATATGGGTAGCGCTTCTATCCTACCTATCTCTTGGGCTTACATCGCAATGATGGGCGAAGCTGGCCTAACAGATGCTACAAAAGTAGCTATTCTGAACGCAAACTACGTGATGGAAACACTTCGCCAACACTACCCTGTTCTTTACCGTGGCAAAAATGGCCGCGTAGCGCACGAATGTATTATCGACATTCGTCCGCTGAAAGAAGAAACAGGTATCAGCGAAGAAGACATCGCGAAGCGTCTAATGGACTACGGTTTCCACGCACCAACTATGTCGTTCCCTGTAGCGGGCACGCTAATGGTTGAGCCAACGGAATCGGAAGATCTAGAAGAGCTGGACCGCTTCTGTGATGCGATGATCGCTATCCGCGAAGAAATGGAGAAAGTGAAAAACGGTGAATGGCCACTGGATAACAACCCACTTGTTAACGCGCCACACACACAAGTTGATCTTTCAGCTGAAGATTGGGACCGCCCTTACTCTCGCGAGATTGGCTGCTTCCCGTCTAAAGCGACCAAATCTTGGAAGTACTGGCCAACGGTAAACCGCGTAGATAACGTATACGGCGACCGTAACCTAATCTGTTCATGCCCAAGCATCGATAACTACGAAGATTAATTTTTGTAGTCTCTAAATCGACAAAGGCGAACCGTTTGGTTCGCCTTTTTGTTTTTGGTGTGCCGCCCTAACACTTGTTGATACATCGAGAAGGAATGATGGCTAGTTATTGTTTGCACAAAAGTGATTTAGAAATACAGTAACTTCTGAGAACCTTTGAATTAGCACTAATATCTCAGAGCCTTAAAGGCTTGTTGGAAACTCCTCATGAACACTATACTATGCAGGTGCTATGTAGTTTCTAGTTCAGTTGCAGTAAGTCCCATTTATTACCATAGAGATCTTGGAACACCACCACTGTCCCGTATTCTTCTACACGAGGCTCTTCATTAAATACAACACCATTTTTCTTCATCAACTCGTAGTCACGCCAAAAATCATTAGTTTGCAGAAACAGGAAAACACGACCACCTGTTTGATTTCCTACTGCATGCGTTTGCTCCGGTGTACTCGCTTGAGCTAAAAGTAGTTTTGTACCATTGGAGTTTGGAGGAGAAACTTGAACCCAGCGTTTACCACCACCTAGGTTGGTATCTTCAACCAGAGTGAATTGAAGTTTTTGAGTATAGAATTCGATAGCATCGTCGTAATTTTCAACGACTAGAGCAATGTTTCCGATTTGCTGCTGAACAGTTTTGGCCATGATGATTTCCGCTGTGTCAAAACGCTAATTGTACGCTATTTCGAGACTTTTCTAGAAAGCACGTAACGCCTTGCAAATGTTTAAGGCACACAATACGAATGTTTACGCACAGCGCCTTTGCCACTAGAACCTACAAACAATATAGCTACCACAAGTGTCGAATCTTGATTGAGCAACTCATCAAAGCCTTAGCTATAACTCAAGAGCAAATCTCTAACCTAATAAAGAAGGCTGCTCGTATACCACGGTATTATAGTTCTTCTAGTTTTCCCTTAGCTAAATCTTCTTGTTGCTTAAGGAACATGAAGAAGTTTGCCTCACTGATAAACGGGTTACCGCTTGTGCCGAGCTTCTTCCTATTTTCAAAAAGGAAATTTTTATGTGGATGGTTCGAAAGGTTAACGTTCACAATAGGTGCCTGTAGTGAAATTTTTCTAATTTTCTCCATGCTAGTCAGGAACTGGCCAATAACTTCTGGATCATTGCTACTTACGCTATGCCCACCAACGATAAAAGCACGATATTGTTCGCCATTATCTTCAACAGTGAAGTCTAAGGAATAATCACCTTCCGTGTGGCCAGGTGTGAGATAGAACTTAAACTCATGTCCACCAATAACCATAGAGCTATCGCTTTTTATCTCTATGTCTAAATTTGGAGGAAGGAACTTGTTCTCACCTTCGCTTTTGTTTGATTGCTGTATAGATAGTTCATGAGCGCTTTTGGTCATCACGACTTTGGAACCATACTTCTCTTGAAGTAACTGGGCGCCTCCAACGTGGTCAGAATGCCCATGAGTTACCAATATGTGCGTTATTGGCTTATCTTTTAGCCCTAGCTTCTCTAGGTTGATAGGTATCCACTCAGAGTAAGGGAAGTCAAGCGTATCAATGATAACGAGTCCGTCGTCTGTAGCAATGGCATATGATGAGACCCACTTGTCTCCTACATAATAGACATTATCAAACATTTGAAATGGTTCTACATAACCGTTCTTATCATTCATTGCTGGAACATATTGACTTAAGGAAACAAAAGACGAAGCACTTAAAAGTAAACCTACAATAATTTTTTTCACGAAATCACACACAAATATATCCTTAATAATTTCTTATAGAACCTCGCGGATGAGAAAGCTCTAAACGATTTTCAGAGGCAAATACAACTGCAAATACTTTCTACTTAGCTTGAGTTTTAGCTGACCGAATCACTGGTAAACTCGAATCCCATTAACTGCCTATGTATTCATGATTCTTTTAGAGGTTAAATAAATGAACTCAATTGAAGCAGAGTCATGAAGCTTCAATTGAGGTTACCGGCACAGCACAATGTGATAAACCTCTTTCAAGCAAACATTTGAATGCGATTTTTCCAATTTAAGACATGTTCAATAAATGCATCAACTCTTGCAGGCCTTTTATCGCGGTCTCGATACATAATGAATACTTCTTTACCCGAGCATTGCCATTCTGGCAACAAAGGCAGCAGGTTATGTTGATCAAGATTTAGCTCATGAAAGTAATAGGTTGGAATCCACGCAATTCCTAAACCATGGATGACAGCGTCTCTAACTAGTAGTACATCATTTGAAGTGAATTGAAACTTTAGCGGATGATCAAATGTTTCATTGGTGATTTGATTAACTAATTTCCATTGGCTGTCGTTGTTTACCGTAATTAGGCGATGATGCACAAGTTGTTCAGGATGGGTAATCGGTTGGTGTTGTTCTAAATAGCTTCGTGATGCACAAAGCGCAAATGGAATCGACCATAATTTCTGAGCAATCCAGTCTTGTTCAATAAGATCACCAAGACGAAAACTAACATCGACACGGTTAGATACAAGATTGATTTTTTCATTCTGTACATCTAAATCGATACATATCTTCGGATGTTGCTCTGCAAATTCATAAACGCACCGCTTTAACCACATCTGTGTCATGTTAATTGGCGCTGATATTTTGATCGTTCCGCTTAAAGACTGACGCTCAGTCGCAATTCTCGATGTCACATTATTTAAGCTAAGAAGTAACGGCTCACAGAGTTGATAATATTTTTCGCCATCAGTTGTTAACGCAAAGTGGTGTGCACTGCGGTTAAATAGTCTGCAATTTAAGTTTATTTCCAGCCTTTTTAACTTCCGGCTTAGCGTGGCTAACGGGACATTAAGACGCTCAGATGCTTGTGTTAGGCTTTGATAGCGAGCAACAGAAACGAATAACAAAAGGTCATCCAAAGAGTGACGTTCCATATTTGGGATTAACCCTCTTAAATTTGGCTATTAAAAATCAAATATGAAATATATAGCATTATCGCGTCAAGTTAATTTTTATCAGGAAGATCTATGTCTAAGCATTTATCAATTTGGTGCGGTGTTGTTGTCGCTATCTTTTTTTGGTCTAGTAACTTTAACGTAATAAAAGCTATTAATAGCGATGTCTCTCCTTTGGATTCAGCGACGTTACGATTTTCCGTTGCAGCTTTAATACTCTTACTGATAAGAGGAACTAAACGCTCTCCATATGGAGCTAAGCTCACACGAAAAAGTATGTTGTCGTTGTTTGTTATAGCAACCGTGGGGGTAACTATCCAAAACTTCTCTATTTTCTCTGCAATGAGCTTTACTACCCCAGTTAACGCAGCGGTTGTTCAGGCAAATCTACCACTTGTCACTATCTTGTTGTCGGGCTTTATTCTCAAAACTTCCATTTCGGTTAAAACTATTTTAGGTGCACTAATCAGTTTTTGTGGAGTGGTAATCGTCATTACAGGGGGAAATATTCATTCTATTAGCAGCAATAGTAATATTGGTGATCTATACATGTTATTTGCTTTAATTAGTGGGTGTTTATACACAATTCTAGCGAAGCGTTTAACATCTCATATCCCAGTAACTCAGCAGTTACGTTGGGTGTTAAGTATTGGTGCCATTCAAATGGTCGCTATAGCGATGTACCACGGCGACTTTAGCCGTAGCTTAAATGCCATAACATTTAAAGACCTATCACTAATAGCGTACATGAGCCTGTTTGGCACTTTGATCGCTTATTACTTTTGGATGAAAGGTGCTATCGTTCTTGGTCCAGATAAAATGTCTCCATTATTTAATATTATGCCGGTATTCACTCTACTGATTTCGTTCATTTCTGGTGAGCAGGCTCAATGGGAAAATGTTTTAGGCGTCTTTATCGTTGCGGCTGGTGTGTATATAGGTAACTCAGCACCTTTTGCTCGTTTACGGAAGGTGGTGGAGTAAAAATAGACGCCAACCTTAAGTCGCATTATTTAGAGCAATACTTTGTTAATTGGCATAAGTTTTCTTGGTTTCCAATAGGTACATTTTTTCGCTTTCGTCGTTCACTCTTTTATCTAACTTTATTGAGTGCATGTCGAAAATCTTCAATCTTTTGCTAAGAGCGTTTTTTACTATGTAAAAAACAGAGGAGAATGACCATGAAAAAACGACTCAACTATATTGAAGTAGCGCCAAAAGCAATAGAAATCCTATACGCTCAGGAAGCTTACTTCCATGAACAATTTAGCCAATCAGAAACTATGAACATGATCATATGGGAACTGGTTAAGTTACGCATATCGCAAATCAATCAATGTGCATTTTGTATCGACATGCATAGTAAAGATGCGCTTAAGTTAGGTGAAAAGCCGGAACGCATATGGGGGCTTAGTGCATGGAAAGATATGCCATTCTACAGCGATGCAGAACACGTTGCGCTTGGCTGGGCTGAATTACTAACTGCTGGCCTACCAGTAGATGATGATACCTATCAGCTGACCTTGAATACCTTTGGAGAAGAAGCTATGGTCAACCTAACAATTGCGATCAACGCGATCAACAGTTGGAACCGAATAGTTAAGGCATTTAAGCCAAAGGTTGGAGTCTATAAACCTCGATAATTCTATTTGACGGTTCTTACTTGTAAGCCACTGCTTATACCT
Organism: Vibrio sp. Vb2960; assembly: GCF_033337665.1. Classification (NCBI taxonomy): domain Bacteria; kingdom Pseudomonadati; phylum Pseudomonadota; class Gammaproteobacteria; order Vibrionales; family Vibrionaceae; genus Vibrio; species Vibrio sp. Vb2960. Next base: position 37,100 of record NZ_JAWORD010000018.1, read on the forward strand.
CAGCTTAATAAGATGAAAAGTACATGTGTATCACTTTCTCATTTAAGTTGAGGTTAAATAGGATGATTCATTTGAACTTAGAATTTGATATTTTAAAACCTCAAAAGGCTTTAGCTGGCTATGTTCAAGCCATTTGGTCAGCATCCGTCAAACCTGATACGACGCAAACCGTACGTAAACAATTACTCAGTGATGCTGGTACAGGTGTGGTATTCATTTTACAGAATGATGTACAAATGGATGGTGAGTGGCAAACGCCAGGGGTTGTCCTACTACCTGTGAGCATTCTGGCACATCAAGTCTGCCTACCGCCAGGCACGGTGATGACTGGCGTACGCTTTCATCCTGCTGTTGGTTATCAACTATTTGGTAAACGTCTAGAACAGCTATTGCAGATTCAAGACGACCACCCTTTGGCTTCTTCTGCACTAGCAACATTTGAGTCTCTGCAAACAGCGCGTTCGCCATATGCAAGGATTTCTACGTTATATCGCTGGGTTCAAACACTGATTGAGGAATATGAACCGCAGTATGTCGGCCACATTATTGAACAACCTACAGGGACCATCAGTCAGCGCCAGAGAGAGCGCAATTTTCAGAAATGGTTGGGGATTACTCCTAAACATTACCAACGCATTAAACGAGTGAAGCACACTTTAGAGCAACTCCGAGCGCAACCCGATCTTACTTTATCGGAATTGGCGCTGGAGCAAGGTTTTTCCGATCAAGCACACATGACTAGAGAGTGTAAGCAGATTGCGCGCATGACACCGAAGCAGTATGTCCGAAAGAGAAACCTCTAAGCCTTATTAGCTTTCTACATCAAACCCAATTGATTCAGAATCGACGATATACTTGCTACAAAGTTCGATCATATATCACCTACTTTTTCGATCGCTCATTCCAGCTTGATGTGAGTTGGTTAGCTCGCTTTTGATGCTGCGTGCTGCTCTACCATAAACGCGATCACTTCTTCGTTTAAGCAAGATTTGCTGATGTATTGGCGTTGTTTACCAAGGTGAAGGATAAAGCCCAAATCAGTTTGTTCGAGTTGGCCGATATCATTCCAAGCGAGGCTGCGGTCAACTTTACCGCTTTTGTAGCGTACGCCATCTGCATTCACTTCAAACACCACTTTACTGCCGCGGCTTGAGCTGATGGTTTGACGCCACAGCCACCAAGTTCTTTTGAAGTAAACGCTGCACGCTTCAATCACACTCAATACGATAAAGAACCAACCGACGTAACCGTTAGGTAGCAGTTCAAACTCCAATAAAACCACACCAAAAATTAGAAAGAGGATCCCTTTCAAATACGCTTGCGGGAACTTAACTGGCTGGCTAGTTTGATCATAACACTCAGCAAAAAATGGCTTGTCGAGTGTGTATTCTGTAGTGAATTCGAAATCTTTAGACATGTATGGTTACTTCAAGGCTTCTGTAAATGAGTAATCTTGGTTGCACTCTCGCAACGCATGCATTGTAGCGCTTCTCAGGATTTATCTTTAGTCCTTTTGATTCTGTTTTGTAAATCAATGATACCGCCACTCAAAAAGACCTTGGTGCACTTGCCAAGATCAAACAAGGCGAACTATTTGGCTCGCCTTGTTAATTAATGACCTGTGTGACTTATTGAGGCTTTCTACTTTAGAGGGTCGTTATCTGGCAATGCACTGTGTATCCATACTGCCAGTCGGTGTTTGATGCTTGCACCGTCTAACTTGCTTTCCGGCAGTGGCGTGATCTGTTTGGCATCGACCAAGAATAGGTAAATCGCTTTTACTCTTAGAGGTTGTGGTGACTGTGGAAGATCAAAACCTTGTAGCTTCGCCATCTTCCCACCAATCTCTAGTGCCTTCTTAACCAGTTTGTCTTCATTGTGAAGCTTGGAGCTTTTTGACATTGATAAATCCTCTTCTTCGCTTCAATTAAGAATACATGAAGTGTCACGTATGGCGTGTTAGTAAGCTCGCATATTGATAAGTTTATGCCTTATTACCGAGTAACTGATTGAAAAATGACCTTAATTCGTCATCACCAAGATTGAGCAGGGAGTCGCCAACATACCATTCAACAATGGATTGATTTGGATGTGCCGTGACTTGCGGGTTACCAAACCAAATGCCCTTTTCTGTGGCAAACGTGTGTTGGAGTTCTTTCAACTCTTCGCAGCTAAATGGCAGGATAAGGTGCAACATGTTTGCTTGAGCCTGAGTAGGTCTTACCGCCAAAGATGGGAACTCTTCAATGATCTTGTAGATCTGCTTTGTTCGCTCAAACAGAACCGGCATTTGTGCCAACCTTTCATCAAACTGCATTGCCGCAGACACCACATAAGGTGTTCTGTGATACAGGTTGCCACCTTGTCGCTTGATCCACATTGAAGCCAGTTCAATGAACGACTTTGAGCCAAGCAGCATAGAGCCGCCCATACCGTTGATGCCTTTGTAAAGTGAAACATAGGTCGAATCAAAACCAGCGGCGATCTCGCGGTATTCTTTCTGATAGTAAGCTGCGGTTTCCCAAAGTCTTGCGCCATCCATGTGGAGATGAATGTCATTTTCGGCACAGTACGTTTTGATTTCTTCCAGTTCTTGCCATGAAGGTAGCTGACCACCAATTTCACGCATCGGGAGTTCGTAAAGTACGGCTGCGATTTCATCCGGCCACGCAGTGAGATCCTCAAGCTTCCATGTTTGGTAAGGGTTCCCTACTGGCAAAATACTAAAGCGATGTTGAAGCTGATAGCCTTGTTTTTCATGCACCGGAATATGGCTAGATGCGTGCATGGCGACAATAGGATTACGCTTTTGTCTTGTGACAATTTCAAGCACTGTTGGCTGCGTCATCGTCCCTGTTACAACAAAAAGCCCCGCCTCGTAACCCAGCAGATCGGCAACCTTTTGCTCAAACGCTTGAATCGTTTCTCCCTCGCCGTAGACATCGTGATTCACGTTGTTTTCTTCGCACCATTTTGCCATTTTCGCAAAGTGTTCAGCTGGAGAGTCTTCTTTATTACCAGGGAGATGGGTATGACAAAGCTGTTTTAGGTGGGCACTCATTGTTCTGTCCTTTGAATCAAAGCTTCAACAATGTAACTTGTTAATACGGAGGCGTAAACTGCATTTTCGCGATGTATTTTCTGCGTATGCCTCCGTGCTGAACCTCCGATTGGACATAGATTTAACTTAAGAGTGATTTACGCAGAACGAAGATCATGCTCACCGTAAACAAGCCATTTCGGCAAATATGCAGCTTCTGGAATCGTCCAACCATACTTATCGTATGCCAATGCAGCAAGACCAGTCAGCTTCAGAGAAACATTTCCTTTTGGCGAATAGCGAACATCTTCATTCATGTAGAACTGGTAATGCGCCTCTAACGCATCTCTCAGTGCTTCTTGATAATGTGACTCATCGCCATCGATAATGGCAACAAACACATTCACAAAAGGAATAAACAAAGAATGTACATATGGCACTCTGGTTGATTCTAAATATTGCGGGGAGGATTTCTCCATTACAGTTTGCAATAACTCAGGGAGCGCTGATGAATTACTAAATACACCGCTAACGAACTCGACTAGAGCAACATCAAAAGGATCTTTTAAACGCACTAATGACTCATCCATGATGGTCATCAGCTCTACGCAGCGCCAATCTCTCGCGGCCATCGCTAAACAGATTTCATCCAACCATCCATCCATTGTTCCTTCTGCAACAGAACGGTTACCCACTTCCGAAAAGTGTCGGTGCCCAACGGAGAATTCAACCACTTGGTCTGAATGATTGGCCAGCAAGTACACGTTATTCAGTAACTCAAGCGCCCTTTTTATATAAGCTGGCGAGGCCTGATGTTGTCCATATTTTGAAGCAGTGAAGAATGCCTCAAGCGAATCCCAAGCATCGCCTTTCATTCTTTTAAGAGGTTGCTTATAAAAAAATTGTTTTTCATCAAGCATCCTTTCCCAGAAGCTGTAAAAATTTTCATCTTCTTCACGAAAAATACGCAATTTTCTTTCTTCAGGTATATCTAAATAGTGATTTTTTATTGTTTCCATCGTTCCCTAGCCTCGCATTATAAGTTGTTCTAATTTTTTGCTGTGATGATATTCATCCTCAAAATCAAGCCGTGAATGATGCCGAAGTTGATTTATAAAATCAATTTATAATCAGTATGTTGTATCGAAAGTTAATGCTTAATTGAAATGAATCGAAAAGCCGAAAAACATTTGAAATATAAGGCTACCGCACAAGCCGCGATGGGTAAGCCAGAACGTACCTGTCCATAAACAGTGGACGACGAAAACTGACTTTGTGGAGTAAAGATAGACAGATATTCACCATTGTGTTCGCCTTTCTTTTTCTGTCGCTTTCGATAATACTCTTGCGCAATATTACTCAGCTGGAAAATTTTATGCCTCAAGCAAACTCTGTGGTCGTACTCGACTTTGAAACCACAGGTCTCTCTCCTACTTTAGGTGATCGCGCAATAGAAATTGGTGCAGTAAAGTTAGTCGATGGCGAGGTTGTCGATAGTTTTCAGCAACTCATGAATCCCGGTTTCAGAGTGAGTTCTTTCATTGAGAACTACACCGGCATTACCAACAATATGTTGCGATCGGCACCAAGCTGCGAAGAGGTAATGGCGTCATTTAGTGAGTTCATTGCTGGCGAGAACCTTATCGCTCACAACGCGTCCTTCGATAAACGATTTTTAGATGCAGAGCTTGAACGAATCAACTGTGGTTATTAGGGTGAGTTTGCTTGCTCCTTACTGGTAGCAAGACGGCTCATTCAAGATGCCCCATCACATAAGCTAGGTGAACTTGTTCGCTATAAAAATATCGACAACGACGGTGTTTTCCACCGTGCACTAGCCGATGCGCAAATGACGGCCAAGCTTTGGCTCTTAATGGTCGAAGGGATAGAAAACTCAGGCGTCGAAAAACCAAGTTTTAAGTTGATGCAAACGGTCAGTAAAACAGCCAAAGGAAAAGTCGACCTGCTACTCGCCAAAAGCCGTGCGTAACACCCTCCGAACTAAAAGCTGATTCTAGTCTCTTCGCGACGTTTAAGTGATTTTCGATATACATGCGATATTGGTTATCCCAGTTAATTTCCTGATCCGAAAGCGGTAGTTCGCTGGTCTCACCAACCAAACTGGCTTACTATGCCAGGTACCTAAAACGCTTTGTGAGTCACTCATGAGCAGAAAAAATAACAAAAATCTCAGCATTCTTCTTAAACTCAGCACCTTTATTGCACCTTATAAATGGCGGGTTGCGGCAGCCTTGGTTGCCCTTGTCGCGACAGCAAGTTTGACGTTATCCGTTGGCTATGGAGTGCGCATTCTTATCGACCAAGGCTTTGCTCAGCAATCATTGCAAGAGCTCACCAATGCGATTCAGTTTATTGTCGGTGTCACATTGTGTATTGCCATTGGGACTTTCTTTCGCTTTTACCTTGTCTCTTCCGTAGGTGAGCGCGTTAGTGCGGATATTCGCCTTGCGGTGTTTAACCATGTGATTACGCTGCATCCGAGCTATTTTGAGACCAACAGTAGTGGCGACATTATGTCGCGCTTGACTACCGATACCACATTGCTGCAAAGCATTATTGGTTCATCGTTCTCGATGGCGATGCGTAGCGCTTTGATGTGCTTTGGGGCCATCATAATGTTGTTTGCCACTAACGTTAAGCTCACGCTGATTGTGCTTGCTTCTGTGCCTTTGGTTCTGGTTCCGATTTTGTTTTATGGACGACGCGTGCGTGCGCTCTCTCGCCAAAGTCAGGACTCAATGGCCGATGTCGGAAGCTACGCTGGAGAAGCGATAGAACATATTAAAACCGTGCAAAGTTTTAGCTCAGAGTCGCATGAACGAGCGGCTTTCGCTGTCGAGGTGGAAAAAGCTTATGAAGTAGGTAGACAGAGAGTAAAGCAGCGAGCGATCCTGATATCAGGCGTTATTGTGATTGTGTTCAGCGCGATTGCAGGCATGCTTTGGGTAGGCGGCAGCGATGTGATTCACGGAAAAATGTCTGCGGGTGACCTAGCCGCATTTGTGTTTTATGCCATTATGGTTGCCTCATCGACTGCAACCATTTCCGAAGTCATGGGTGAATTGCAAAGAGCCGCAGGTGCTACCGAACGGCTGATTGAGATCCTTCAAGTAGACAGTGATATTAAAGCGCCAAGCAACCATTTGCCTGTCCGTTCCGACATGCCTGCTGAGATTAACTTTAATTCGGTGAGTTTCAACTACCCTTCTCGCCCAAATCAACCAGCAATCAAAGAATTAAATCTAACCGCTGAACAAGGAAAAGTACTGGCGTTAGTCGGCCCTTCTGGTGCAGGTAAAACAACACTATTCGAACTGCTGCAACGATTTTATGACCCACAGCAAGGGCAAGTGTTGTTTGGTGGTGAAGATATTCGACAGTTCGACCCAAACGAACTTCGACGTCAAATGGCGCTCGTACCACAACAACCAGCGCTGTTTAGCCATGATGTTTTCCATAATATTCGCTACGGTAATCCTGAAGCGACGGATGAACAAGTTATCGAAGCCGCGAAAAAAGCCCATGCCCATGAGTTTATTGAGAAGCTTCCCGAAGGCTATCACAGCTTTTTAGGCGAGCGCGGCGTTAGGCTATCGGGCGGACAAAAGCAGCGCATTGCGATTGCTCGCGCGATTCTAAAAGATCCAAAAATCTTACTGCTAGACGAAGCTACCAGCGCCCTTGATAGTGAAAGTGAACATCACGTTCAGCAAGCACTTGAAGCTCTAATGAAAGGACGCACAACGCTGATCATTGCTCATCGTCTTTCGACTATCCAACATGCGGATAAAATTGCGGTGCTTGACAATGGCGAGTTAGTCGATGTTGGTAACCACCAATCATTAATGCAAAGCTGTGAGTTGTATCAGCGACTTGTGGCATTGCAATTTAAGCACTTGGAGTAACGCCTAGTTAAGCGTTCAAAAGTAAGTAAAGGCGAACAAAGTAATTTAATAACAATAGCTTAACGATGTTTTTTTGTATCAGTCCTGTGAACCCTGGCGAGACTAGGGATCTGATAGCAGTGCGCTGAGTGGTTAATGAGATAATTTAGACCATGAAGAGCTAGGGTAGAAGATCCCACATCATGTCCCATCGTCGCTGTACAAGGTGACGAAATACAAAAGATGCCACTCGCAGTTAAACGAGCGGCATTAAACCAAGCAGCTCGTCTTTTAACAAAGGAATTCCAGTAACCAGCGTATTCTCCCTTCAACTAGAAACACTCGTTCACAACTACCATATAAAACCCAATCAGCTTCATTTGTAATAATTCAGGTTTCAAAAATAGGAAATCATTACTGAAAAAGTTTACCGCGTTTTGTGTTGCTATCTATGGTTACAATATTTGAGACATCAATGCCTTTAAACCAAGCAACACAAAAGCGGCACCGATATGAACAGCGAAGCGAAACAACTATTTTCTTATCTATGTCAGCGATACGATGCGCTTTCTCAAGAGCTTGAGTCTCGCCCTTTTCCTGAATTTTCTGAGACTATTACTCATCCTCTTGGGCACTGTTTAGTCCGTTGCCCAGCAGGTAGCCAACGCTTTTCTATTGTAGCAGTCAACTTTGCACCCTCCGTTCGCGGGCAAGGCGTGCTTACTGCATTTATCGACTACATCAAAAGCAATCCTTACCACTACCAAGGTGTTGAGGTTGCAATCATTGAAAACAAGAACTTAGCTAAACGGCTTTTGTCTCTTGGCTGGAAGTACAAGTCCCTGTTTGGCAAGATTTTCTTCGCTAGCAAGCCGACCCTAGTAAAGGACTTTCAGTCTGCGTAATAGTTATTACGAAACCGCATCGACATCCAAAGTAAAACCATCACTCAAAATCCGTAAGCATGTTGAAAAAAATTTGGCGATCTTCTGCAGTACTTCCTCGATGAGCAGTGTATTCAACGTGCGCGTCTGCGCTGGCTTTTGGGGATAGATTGATGCCCCATAACGCATTAATTTGGTTTGGTACGATGGAATAACGCATATCAACAATTCGCATTTCATTATTCGGATCCGTCGCTACAAAACCGTTTGAAAACCAACGGAAACGTTCGATGTCTCTTGCTTGTTGCGATTGCGGGTTTAGCCACGGAAATTGCTCTTTTATATTTAACTTTGGAGTTGATTCGCCAGGGTAAATTTTTATTGAACGCCCCACCCTTACGGCATCTACATAGTAGCTCTCTTCCGTTTCATAAATTAGTTTCCAAACCAAAAGATTGCTGAAACTTGGTTTGGCTTTTAATTGTATAGCGTTGTGTTGTCGCTCTTTGACGATTTCCCAACCAGCTACTTCTGCTCTATCTCGTTGTATCGTTCCAAGACTTAGGTAAGCCAGGCACCATAAAAATGCAATGCGGGCATAGTTTGGGCTTCGCTTCAGTGCAACAAACAAAAGCAATATTAAAATAGGGAGTGTGAACGCGGGGTCGATTACCGAAATAGTGTTCCAAGCATAACGCGTGTTGCTTATCGGCCATAGAAGCTGTGTTCCATAACTGGTGCATGCGTCTAATAACGCATGGGTACTATAACCAAGCGCGCAGTAAAACCAACTCTGCCGGAAGCTTAGTCCTCGCTTTTTTGCGAACAATGGATACAACAACAAAGCACAAATGAAACTACCAAACGGGATAAACAAGAGCGAGTGAGTAAATTGGCGATGGTATTCCAAATACAGCAAAGGATCAGTTGAAGAACGGATTAGCACATCTAAATCCGGAGCCATCCCAGAGACCACGCCCAACACGCCAACAACTGCAAGGTTTCGCTTGTTGCTCACCGCCAGTGGCAAAGCTGCACCCAATAAACCTTGCGTTAACGGATCCATCGTTCACTTCCTTTAGATAGATGAAGCTCAGCTGGAAAGCGTACACGCTCAATAGTCGGTTCCAATTTAAAAACCAGAAGGTTCTTCGACATAAATTATCCGCATTTAAGTGGAAAACAATACACGACTTAGTCATGCATTTGCTTGTTTAGCAACAAACACCTTGATTTAGTGTAAGAAGGAATCACGCCGTTCGCTAGTGAACGAACAAATCTGAGTCTAGGCTTGTTTGTTATTTCAAACCCGAAGGTTTATCTGACGCGAAAAAACAAGGCGAACCAAATGGCTCGCCTTGTTTCTAATTTACTGAACGATAAACGACAGGTGTTTAGTCTTGAGGATTCTCTTTCGCGTTGATTTCAGCGTAAGTGTGCAGCAGCTCCGTCAATGTTTTTACCCACGCAAAAACATCCGAAGGTGCATTTTCGATTAGTTTTTCCACTAGAGCACAGTGTGTTTCTAGCGTGATGGCCTCTTCCAAACGGAATGAGATCGCGTAGAAATGCCAAAGCACCAATCGCGTCATTCGCTCGCTATTTTGCTTTGCGTTGTCTGAGTCATCAAACGCTTGTTGAATTTCACTCAGTGCGATTGCTGTCATGCGTAGCATTGCATCAAGACGTGCAGACAACATGCGGTCTTCACTATCCACTTCTTCTTGATCAAAAGTGAACAGCTCATTCATCACGTCTTCTGGCACCATTTTACTGATCATACGAGCACTAAACTCTTCCAGCTCATGGCGAGGCATAGTTACAAGACAATCGAAGGTGTAATCACGAAGCATAAAATCACTCTAGGTTAGAAATCAATTTCAGCCTCGCATTCTAAATATTGAAATTTCAATTGCCAGTGTTAATTTCTATCCATCTACGAAAAACTACAAAACACCGTTGATTGCAATACCAACACCAATCCGCTGCTGATTATGATCATAGTCGATCAAGCTCTTACCATAACCCGCTGAGTATTGTGCGTACCCCTGAACTTTGCCCCAAATCGGAAATGACACACCCAGTTCTGCAAAACCCTTATGTGTTTGAAAGTTCTGGCGACCTAAAAAGGTAAACTCGTAACCATTCCACTTGTAAGCACTCGATAGCTCAAAGTGTCCCATATAGTCTTCGATATCCGGGTTATCATCACCTTTGGGATCATTAGGCGATGTCTTTTCATCTTCAGGTATACGCCACCAAGGCTGGATAGAAACCGCAAAATTGTCTTTTGCAAAGGTTACGTTGGCATAGACACGGTTCCAACTGCGCGATAGCTCCTGTCTCTGACCGTTAGACTCATGTTCAATACCAAAACCTAACCAAGTCGAACCATCAAGTGGTTTCCAGTCTGTTGGGGTGTAGTAAAAAAGCTCTGGACGATAATTGGTTTCACGGAATGGACGAGATGCTGCACCCGTGTATACCTGCCAAAATGATTTAAGAGTCATTCCAAAAAACAGACCATCGCCATCAAATAACAAGTCATCATAGTTCATTGGTACTTTAAAACTGATTTGGAACTCCGCCTCTTCCTTACGCAGTTCATCGCCGTATTTGGTGTCAGCATACGCGCGTTTATTTACTCGATCACTGTACGTAAACGGAAGAATATAGTTAACGCGATGCGCGACCAGACTAAACGGTTCGAACGCGTTTTCTCGTTCTGATTCCAAACGCTTGTCGACCAAACTTTCCTGAAGTTCTTCAGGCTCTTCAATTTCTGGATCAGCGGGCACTGTGCTGGTTACTGTGTCAAGCTCACACTGCGCGCGAATGCTCTTTATGGTTTCTTCACCTTTGCTTTGCTTTATTTTGTCTAGCAAACATAAATCATAAGCACTGGCTGTTTCTCCCATCGCAACTGGCGCTGCCAATAAACTCAGTATTGATATCCCTGCCACTTTTGAAGCCATCTGAAACCCTTAATATTCTTTATGTCAAACCAGATAATTTTAGTTTTTCTTGGTAAACCGCTTGCCATTCTGACGTTAAGGCAATGTTAAATGTCCGCCAACTTTACGTCTTGGATAAATGCAACAGACTTTAGACATATCGGTCAACTATGATCAAAGCGCAAAAAACAACCAAGAGTTGAGCATCATAGATAAAAACCACTCGTTTGCATGATGCTCATTTTATCTATGCAAAATACTGGCTCGTAACTTTGATTGCAAACCCGGCTATGAATAAACCCAAACCATAACCCAAATGCGCCAATGTGCTAAGAAAACGGGCTTTCCAAGGTGTTGGGGTTTTACTCGCAGCAAAACCAAATCCTAGACAAGGTTGAATGACCAAAAATGGGAAGATCAACGTTACCACGCCTGTAATTAAGCTGGGCATTAGACTGGGCTCTACAAACCAATGATGACCAAAAACAGTAACGTGAGCCAAAGCGAAAGTAACTCCGATGGCATAATGCAAAAACCAGCCAAGTGACTTTTCTCCCGGCATCGCCTCTGACGCCATAATTGGCGCATGCATAAGCTTTCCTTGGGGCATGTACAAAACCCAGCGCGCAACCAACGCATAGTTTAATGAAGGAATACCAAACACTCTCCTTTGTAACCATGCCCATAAATCCATTATCAAAGTGGCACCAATCCCTATTAGCACCGCTTGCAATCCCATTAAAAGCAGCATTTTTCTCTCCTCATGTTTTTGATTTGTTAAGGTCTTAGTTGCATGCTACAACTTAAAGCCAACTTGAAGTCAATGGGGAATAATATGGATATTGCAGAAGTGGTTAGAAAATCAGGATTGCCGACTTCAACGCTCAGGTACTACGAACAGCTGGGGTTAATTCGCTCGATAGGAAGGAATGGATTGAGACGCCAATATTCACCAGAGGTACTCAATACACTCAATTTAATTAGTTTGGGGCGTATCGCTGGAATATCGCTTAACGAAATGGCAGAAATGTTGAATCAATCAGAAGTTTCAAAGCCATATATCGATCGTGACTTACTAACGAAAAAGGCACTTGAGATTGATGAGCAAATAAAACGTTTGAAAGCGGTGCGAGACAGCCTCAACCATGTCGCCACCTGCCCTCATGAGTCACATATGGACTGTTCTTCATTTCAGAAGCTTATGAAGGTCGTAAAGCGTTATGTCCCCCAAAAGCAGAGATGAACCGCTCTCCCTACCTTCCTATTCTTGATTTAAAAGGAAGTAACTCGACATGGAGGGTTACTTCCTCTCATATTACTTAGCTTTCGCTTTTACGTACTTCTTCACTTTTTTCATCGCCATTTTTTGCTTCAGCGGTGAGAGGTAATCAATGAACAAGTTACCCGATAGGTGGTCAATTTCGTGCTGCATCACAATCGCCAAGAACTCATCGCTCTCGATTGTAATCGGGTTGCCATCACGGTCTAGTGCAGACACAACAACTGACGTGTAACGCTCTACATCTGCGTAGTACTCAGGAACAGAGAGACATCCCTCTTGACCAAGTGCTTTGTTTTCTCCGCTCACCACTTCTGGGTTAACCAAGATTAAAGGGTCATTGCGTTCGTCAGAGATATCGATGACAACAACCGCCTCTTTTCTGCCTACTTGGGTTGAAGCTAAACCGATACCATTGCCCGTTGCGTAAAGTGTTTCTAGCATATCGTCTATCAGCGTTTGTACTGTCGATACATCAGTGACTTTTTCTGCTTTTACTTTAAGCCTTGGGTCTGGAATGGAGAGAATTTCGAGGACTGCCATACTTACCTTTCATATCTATAAATCGTAATTCGTGGCGAATTATACACACGTTTCTCGATACATAAACCTGCTAAGCTATCTTGCGCACAAGGCATAAACCATTAACTCAAACTACAACACAATCAATGGGTTTGCCTTTTAGACAAAAAATCCTACAAACAGGAAACTAAAACGCCAGCACATTATGGCTGGCGTCTTGTCATGATCCTAATTGAATCGTTTGTTGTATTTTATCTACTGACTTTCCTTGGCTTTGAGTAATACTCTAATCGCCATTTTCTCACCACTTTTTAAAATTAAGTAGGCGATGCCAATCGTTATTAGCATTATGATAGCAATAAAAATACTTACCCCACCGAGCTCAGATAATAAATAAAACGGAGAAATATCTAACGACATTAAGATAAGAGAGAACACTACCAAACTTGCTAAAGTCCACAGTAAAACAGCATACCATCTTGTTTTTGATGGCATTACATCTCCAGTCTTGTAGCCGAAGTAATAACCAACACTCATGGCTGGGATTAACGTGCTAAGAAAGCCTGTACCACTCATTTCTATCCCAACAATATATTCAATGGCCAACAGCAATGCAGCCCAACAAACGGACGCCAGACACAACAGAGACGTAACAAGAAGTACCGATGGTGGCTGATTTATTTCTGATTCTGAATAGTTATTTTTTAATTCCACTTTCATTTCTTTCCATTTATTTGAATAAAATAAGCGTTTTAGATCATGCTTCCGCTTGGACAACCTAGAGAAACAACACCGCCATAACTCGTTGTTGGCGTAACTACCATGACTAAATCAACAGGAAGAAACACAACGTCCGTTGCTAACGACAAAGGAATGTCAATCAATGATAGTGGGTATAACGCGATAGAAGTAATATCAGCTCTTAAATAGCAAGGTTGTCGTGCGACTGATAACGCGGTGCCTGAAAACGGCTTTCCGTATCCGCCACCAGCATGCGCATCTATAGACGAACACCCCACCATTAAAGATGCTGACACCACAAGAAATACAACTTATAGCTTTTTAAATAGTTTTATTTTCATTTAACCTAGATTCCAACTAACTATTATTTTTACAACTAAACCCTCTCTCAAATTGTATGTTCAATGAATTTACTCATATGGGCCAAGTGCAACCATGTTAATACGTTCTATGTATTAGAAACAATTCATTTATTTCCAATGACACTAGTGAGATTATGCGACGTGATTGGAATCTCACTTAAGTTTTCATGGACCTATCGCGCTGAAAATTGAAGTCTCTACCTGTCATAGAATAAAAAGCCGTCAAAACCAGTGGTTCTGACGGCTTTTTGTAAGCGCCCCATGGGCAATACCTACACCATTACTGCTTGAAGCTTATCTAGTGACAGACCTAGATAGCTAATAGTCGCACTTGCTGTCGGAGGATTTTATTGGCTTTTACGCGGACTTTAACCAACACATCACCATCGACCAACCTAAGGTCGAATATTGGTGAATGTCGCGATGGTGACTCCATCACTTTGTGACGACAACGATTTTACGTCTGCGCTAAAGTAATACGGATTAAGTGGCATTTTACTCTCGGCTAGTCGCGCGTAGTAAAGCTTGGCGGGCTGTTTTGCCATTTGTTGCGCGTACAAATACCCGACCAACGCATGTTCAAACTGGTGGTAACCATTTCCCCAATGGAACGCTTTGGTTGATTTAGGACTCAGACCGACTCCTCCATATTGATGATCCACCCATACGTCCATAAAAGTGGGTAACGTGTATTGAAGCGTTTCTTTCATCGAACCATCGACAAGAGAAACTGTCATTGCCGCTTGATCGAGCTCTGCCCATTCCCAAGACGAGCTATAGTGCTTGTATGGTCTTGATTGCCAAGCAGGAATGCTCTCTTGCGTCCATTTACTCTGCCATTCTGGTGAGAAAAGCGCTTTGACTTGCTCAAAGTTTTGCTGGTATTGCGCTTGCTTAAGCGTGTGTTTCATTCCTTTGAAACCAAACTCTGTCCACTTTGAATTTTCCAACAACTGACCTGTCAGATACGTCATCCAATACGCCTTGATGGTGTGTCCAAAATCATTGTGTTTCGCATCTGGCATCATTACCGCTTTGTGGTGTATCGCGCCATAAAAGCGCTGCTCTTTGACGGAATGGTAGTTATCTATCATCACTTGCGTCAGCCATTGCAGATCTTGCTTCCACTTGGCTTGCGCTGGCGGTGGTAAAAGTGGCGCCGTTAACAACAGATAGCCATTGATCTGGTCAAGTTGAGCGACTAGCTCTTGCTGCTTCGCACTTTCCCCATCACCGTCTTTCAAAACCCACGCCAGACCGCGATCATCGCTTCGTCGGTATTGTTTAAATATAAACGCTTGCTGGTCGATAAGCGCTTGTTCGACCTTTGGATCTTGAGTCAAGTAGTAGTACATCGCCAAACCCACTAAGGCGTATGCTTGGTCTTGAGAAGTTCGTTGTTGCCACTCCATCCCCGGTTTCCCACTACGCGTAAAGCTCACAAAGCCGCCGTTTTTCTCATCTTGTAGATGATCAATCAGGTAATAAGCCCCTTTCTTTGCCAGCTCTAATGCTTGCTTGTCACCCGTAAGATGAAAAAGCACGCCATAAGCGTAAGTTTGGCGCGATTTCATGCGGGTGTATTCGCGATCGAAGTGCGGGCTAATCCACCCTTTGTTTAATTCTTCACACGGCTTTTGTGGGTCGAGAATGACACCGTTATCACAACGAAAAGTCGGAAAATTCCCCGCAGGTTGCCCATGCGCGCTTTCCATCACCCAATATGGGGCTAGGCCATTCGTCACATGGTTTAACCAATCATCTCCCGAAGGCAGGCCTACATCAGCAAAGCTGCTCATGCTCGTCGTTGCGAGCAATAAGGTAAGATATTTAAAAGACATAACACTCAATTAAGTTATTGAATTTTATCCAGTATAGATAACTCCCTTTACGCATATTGTTGTCGTGCTCACAATCGCCTTACGCATTTGTTTGCATCAATCATCTTTTAGCCTTGTTCGATAACTGAGCCGAGAATAAACGCTACTCTGTCTTCGACTGACATTTTGGGCACTTCGATCAATTGATAACCGAACTTGTGGTATGCATCGACCATCTGTTGATACGTGGCGACCGCTTCAGAAAAATCTTGTTTTCGCTCTTCATCGTTACTGAATATCGATGCCCAAGGTGGAAAAATGAACACTTGAGAATGATAACGAAGCGTCTGGCAATGCGTGATGAGCTCATGCGAGATTGGCAGTTGTTCCAACTTACTGTAGCCATATACGTCCACAATACTGCGATCAAAAAACACATTCCCTTGGTGGACATTGAAAGCTCGGTAATTGCTCACTTCTGCCTTCATCATTTCGTCTCGAAAAGCTTGTTTGTCATTCCAAGGTAATGCTGAACCGTGATTGGCAACCTGCGTTTGTATCACGTGACGACCGGTTTCTGGCGCGCAGATAAAGCCTTGTGTTTTTAGCTGTTCGATTACCGAAGTTTTCCCTGCACCGGGACCACCAGTGAATACGATGAGTTTATTCAAAATTGTTTCCTTATTTTTTGTTTGAGTGAAGTAATGCGTGTACAGCCAAGAAAATGGGCATCATCTGGCGTTTGAAATTGGAATTTGGCACGCCAGCGTTAAGCGAGATCGGTAGTGGGAAATTTGGGGGAATAGAACTGAGCAGTGAAGAGATTTACAAAGTAAGAACCGAAACGACGTGTTCATCGGTTATGGAAAACGGAGGAATGCTGAGCGAAGCAAGCTCGCCCAAAATACTGGGTTGGGAAGTGGTGCGATTGGTTCTGATGGTTAACGCGTCAATTGGATATCTATATCAAGAAAATGGCACCTAAGCCTAAGAACGCAAAGAAACCGACGACATCGGTAACGGTCGTCAATACTACCGAGCCAGCCACGGCGGGGTCAATGTTAAACTTCTTCAACGTGAATGGTATCAACGTCCCCGATGCCGCGGCCGCCAAACTATTGAGGAAAATTGCACAACAGATAATAAGCGCCAATCGCCAAGAGTCAAACACCATGTAGACGACACCCGCGATGACTAATCCCATGATCAAGCCATTAATGGTGGCGATTTTTAATTCCTTATTCACCAATAGCTTCAAGTTACTTTGGTGCAAGTGGTTTAGTGCGATACCTCGAATGGCCACCGCTAAGGTTTGGCTACCCGCGATGCCGCCCATGCTCGCCACGACAGGCATTAAGATCGCAAGCGCAACGACTTGCTCGACCACATTATCAAAAAGCCCAATGATGGCGGAGGCTACGAAAGCGGTCAGCAAGTTAATCACTAGCCAAAGTGCTCTTAACCTTGTCGCCACGCTTAATGGTGTGAACAAATCTTCTTCGCTTCGTACGTTTTCTGCCACTACAGCTTGTAGGCTGAGTTCGCGCAACGTAATCGCGATGGTCGCCATCGACAAGACGCCCATAATTTTGCCACCAGCCATGATAGGAAACCAATGTGCTCCACCATCAATCGAGACTTGTTTGCTGACGCTTTGAATCGTTTGAATATCTTCTAGAATTGGCGTAACTACGGTCAAGTCGGTAAGTTTGATATGATTTTCGTGCATCAACAGGGTTTGCGGCTCTATCGTACCAATCACACCACTCGCATCACGCACAATAATCAACCGCACTGGACTTTGCCCACGTTTTAGCAGCTCGGTTTTGATGCCTCCTACGCTGTTTTTAGGGTTTGCGACCAGAAAGTGAGGCTCGGCATAACGTCCAACTTTGTTGTCTTCATACGACAATGCTTGTTGGATATGCGCGACAGACTCTTCACTTTGATCAATAAGGTATTCATCTACAAATTCGGTCGGTAGAAAGTCCGCAAAGATGATCAGTTCTGAATCCGTTATGTACGCCAAGCGTTCATGTTGTAAGTCTTTATTGAGTGATTGATGAATGTGCTTGGCGGTGTCGTATCGGAGCAAATTTAATACCGTCCAATACTTCTCAGGCGGCACTGCTTCTATGACACGCTTACGGTAAGCAATGTTGACCGATTCCAAAATGTTCGCAATCTGTGCTTCTTGATAGTCTTTCAAAAAGCTCAAGTCTTCGGTCGATTCTATCGCTTTAATGATCTCAGCAAGCAAATGTGGCACTTTGCGGTTAATTTGCAATTGGTTGGAATCTATCATTACTTTTACCTATAGCTTTCACTACCACATTCGCCGCATTGACGATATGTGCTATCCGAAGGCATGAATTCTTGATGTTAAAATTCTAGGCGATAGTTGACTTAATTGCGGAATTTATATTTCGCTCGCAGAAACAAAACGCCTCTGCATCAGTTCATGGTATAGACTTGAATGTGTGTCAGGCTCATTCGCCTTGTTTGATAATGGAGTAATCAATGGCACCTGTATTTTTTCTGACTCAGCAGGCCGCCTTACCAAGTCGTAAGGTGCTTCGTAAAGTGATTCAATTTTCGACAGCGTTGGCTCAGCCTATTGTGGTTTTAGTGGAAGACCATCGCCGAAGTGAAGATCACGCATTCGCTCATTTTCTCAGTTTCAACTCTGACCATATAAAAAAAAGACAAGCTGAGTTTGAAGCTTGGACCTTAAAGTTCAACGCATTAATTGTCGAACTTTGTGAAGAAGAAGAGCTTGAAACACCAACGCTCTCTTACGAGCATTTCAAAGGGAGCCATTGGGTTGAGCAAGTTGCGAAACGACTTGTTGACCACACTGACTTACTGCTCGTGGGACACTTTAACAAACACGAGATTCAAACGATGCTCACAGAACTAGCACAACAAGATTGCGACTTGTTGCTACTGAGTGAGCGGTCATGGCCTTCTCACGCCAACATGCTTTGTGCAATCGACCCACTTCATCGAGGGGATGAAAAGTCGATAGTAGATAAAGCCATCGTCTCGCGAGGCTCAAAATTAGAACAAACCTTAAGCGGGAAAATGACGCTCGTTTACTGCCGATACGTCGCACCATACCTCTCTCGCTATCGTGCAGAGATATTAAGCAATCAAAAAGCAGGCATTACAGATTTTATTAGTGCGCAAAAGTTAACGCGAGTTCCATTACTATTACCGGAAGGAAACCCTGAAACGGCGTTACCAAAAGCAGTTAAGCAATCACAAGCAGCGATTTTGATTATGGGGGCATGTAAACGAAGCATGTCATCTCAATTTTGGTCTGGCAGCACTGTAGACACGTTACTTGATCAACCACCTTGTGACCTACTGTTGGTCAACAGTTCCAAGGGCTGACTAGGTATTCCCTATTAACCAACCCTTTCAATACCAAGCGCAGTTATTGGCTCTTTACATCTTCTAACTGCGCGGCTTCGTGCTCTGCGTTCAAGGCTTGTTTCTGCTGCTGTTTTATCTCATCCCAACTGCGTCCCGACTCAATCGCAGATACACGCTGATCGTATTTGTTGCAGGCTCTTTCGAGTACTTTCTCAGGATCTATGCCCTTTTCTCTTTCCAGCGCTTTTAATACGTTAAGATAGTTCCACAACACATCGCCTAACTCGTCTTCCAAATGACAAAGGCGATCCTCACGAATCTCTTCGCGGACTTCATCAACTTCTTTGCCAATGGCCTCCAGATAAGTCTCTACGCCTTTAAACCAAGTGTTGGTTTGGTCATATTGAGATTTTCTCGTCGCAATTGCATACAGCTCATCAAATTTCTTCATTGCCTCTCCGTAGAACACGTTTTTATTTATGCCTTTTTAGGACGAATAAACTTCCCTTTAGCCGTCACTCTAACTTCGCTTTCGACCCGCAATTGAGCCACCAGTTGATATATACCGCGTCGTTCACCTTCACAGTGTGCAGTAATCGTGACTCGATCATCTAACTGAATAGGTGCATGGTAGCGCACATCCAACTGCGCCGTAAGGGCTTGAATGTCTCTAGATAACAAACAATGCGTCATTGCACCATCGAGAAGCGAACTGGCAATACCACCATGCAACAGGTCTGTGTAACCTTGATGACGCGGTAAAACGTGAAACTCTCCGACAACAGAACCATCGGCTAGGTATTGGTAGTTCACGGCCAAAGAGTTCGGATTCACATTAATTGAAGAACAAACCGCACATTGATGATGAGATTCGTGAGTGTAATGACAGTAGCTGTTTGTGGACATGATAGTTACTCGGTTTCTCAAAAGATTAATTAGCATATGCCAACAATTAAAAAGAAACGGCGAGTAATCTTTGTTTGCATGTTGCAGGGCCAGCAACCTCGCTTTTCATAACACTAAATAATCATTTTAATAATTAACGATAATTTCCAGTTTATTTAGAGTGGCGATATGGTTTGCATAGTGATTACGCAACGTTATGAAAAGGCGACTTATGAAGTTTCTCCACACGATGATCCGTGTAGCTGACCTAGACAAATCTATCGAATTTTATACAAAAGTTCTGGGAATGAGTGTTTTGGATCGTTTTGAAAACCAAGAATACCGTTACTCACTGGTGTTTGTTGGTAACACTGATCAACCAGATGGCGCGACCATCGAGCTAACTTATAACTGGGATACCGACAGTTACGACTTGGGTAACGCATTCGGACACATGGCACTGGGGTCTGAAGATATTTACGCCGCTTGCGAAAAAATTAAAGCGCTTGGTGGCAACGTTACTCGCGAGCCAGGTCCAATGAAAGGCGGAGAAACTCACATCGCCTTCATTAAAGATCCCGATGGTTACCAAATCGAACTCATCCAAACTCAAAAATAACGAGGTTTCCTATGACAGACGCATTATTTCAACCCATTCAACTTGGCTCTCTCTCATTAAAAAACCGTATCGTTATGCCTCCGATGACGCGCTCTCGTGCTTCTCAACCAGGTAATATCGCTAACGATATGATGGCGACCTACTATGCTCAACGCGCTGAAGCGGGCCTAATCGTTGCTGAAGGCACACAAATTTCGCCAATGGGTCAAGGCTATGCATGGACACCAGGCATTTACAGCCCAGAGCAAATTGCTGGCTGGAAAAGGGTAACTAATGCGGTGCACGAGAATGGCGGCACTATCTTCGCGCAATTGTGGCACGTTGGTCGCGTGACTCACCCTGATAACATTGGCGGTGAGCAACCTATTTCTTCTTCTGCGCTAAAAGCAGAAAACGTGAAAGTATTTGTCGATAACGGCACAGACGAACCGGGTTTTGTCGACGTGGTTGAGCCACGTGAAATGACCAAACAAGACATCAAGAACGTTATTGAAGAGTACCGCCAAGCCGCCCTAAACGCGATAGAAGCCGGATTCGATGGTATCGAGCTTCATGCAGCGAATGGCTACTTGGTTAACCAGTTTATCGATTCTGAAGCGAATAACCGCACCGATGAATACGGTGGCTCTATTGAAAACCGTCTGCGTTTTCTTGGTGAAGTGATAGAAGCGATGACGCAAGCTATTGGCGCTGAGCGTGTTGGTGTTCGTCTTGCACCATTCACTTCGTTAAATGGCACCGTTGATAGTACGCCAGTCGAAACCTACACCGCCGCTGCAGCGCTGCTTGATAAACTCAATGTGGTTTACATTCACATTGCAGAAGTAGATTGGGACGACGCGCCAGACACTCCGCACAACTTTAAAACCGCAGTTCGTGAGGCGTACAAAGGTACACTGATTTATGCCGGTCGTTACAACGCTGAAAAGGCGCAACACGCGATCGAAAGTGGTTTAGCTGACATGATTGGCTTTGGCCGTCCGTTTGTTGCAAACCCAGACTTACCAAGCCGCATCAAACATGGCTATCCACTGGCAGAACATGACCCTGCCACATTGTTCGGCGGCGGTGAAAAAGGCTTAGTGGACTACCCTGCGTATCACGCGGGTTAATTCATCTACGTAAAGCTGATTCGCAACTCGCGACAAACCAATAGCTAACCCAAAAGAACCTTGCTCTTCCCCCTGTGACGCCAAGATGCAGGGTTCTTTTTAGGCAAGCCACCAGAATTAACGTCTTTGACAAGATGTACAACCTCGGCACGCAGAGCGCGTCGTTTTACTGAGCAAACGGCGTTGTACTTTACAGTAAGCATTTTTTAAAGCACGACGACCTGAAAACCAATCATCCGGTTTAGTGAGGATTAAGTAGCCGTTAAACCTCTTAACCAACTCGGTTCGGTTGTTTTCGATAAATCGGCTATCAAACTCGATGTCGAAGTAATCCAAAGCCTCTTCGATACAAGTAGAGCTGGCAATTTTTTCCTGAATCGTATTCTCTGTCATCGTTTCTTTAGCGTAATCATTTTCAATGAAGTCTAAGTGCCTCGCGCTTTACGTTCTTTGATTTAGCGCTTCTTAAGATCATTCTTTATGGGTTTTCCATATTGAAATTCAATTTGGGAATTCGTTAACCCACCTAGCATTTTCATTTTGACAATCACTTTAAGGCACTGATTTAAATAAACATTATTTCTGGTTCATATTTTGCTCTACTTCATTAAACGGAATGTTGGAGCAACACGATATGACTTACAGAGCAGAAGTAGACGGATTAAGGGCGATTGCTGTCACGTTGGTGATTTTGTTTCATGCAGGAGTTGAGCAATTCGCTGGTGGCTTTATTGGCGTCGACGTGTTCTTTGTGATCAGCGGCTATTTGATCACTACCATCGTGATTAACGACTTAGAAAACCAGAAGTTCAGCCTTGGTGATTTTTATGAGCGACGCATTCGTCGCATACTCCCCCTCTTACTGGTGGTGATCGCCGTCAGCTATTTGATGTCTTGGTGGCTATTTTTGCCGCAACCACACAAAGACGTTGGTCAGTTCGCAGTGTCTTCCATTCTTTCCGCATCCAACATTCTTCTGTATTTGAAAGGCCACAATTACTTCGGTTTAGAAGATCAAGCCAACCCGCTGTTCCACACATGGAGCTTGGGCGTTGAAGAACAATACTACATTGTCATTCCTTTGCTACTCATGCTACTCGCTCGTGGAAAAAACGCGTTTTACCTAACTTTTTTCATCGTGGTATTTGCGCTGAGTTTGATGACTATTGTCTACGCGAGCAACGATCCTGATTTCACTTTTTACATGATCTTCTCTCGTGCTTGGGAACTGGCAACCGGTTCATTACTCGCATTAGTGATGAGAAAAGTCCAAGTTCAATCTAACGATACGCTAGCAACCATTGGCATCGTTTTGATATTGGCTTCCGCGCTTTTGTTTGAAAAATCGCAAGATGGCGCGGGCATTACGCTGCTGGTGCCAGTCATCGGTAGCGCGTTGGTGATTTTGTTTGCCTCTAAAGGCAATGTCTGCGGTAGATTACTGAGCCTAAAGTGGGTCGTGTTCGTCGGCTTAATCAGCTACAGCTTATACTTGTGGCACATTCCATTATTTGTCTTTTACCGCTACGTGTTGGACACAACACAAGACGTCAATATCCCGCTTTACTTTATCGCTCTTTTTGTACTGTCTTACTTCACTTGGCGCTTTATTGAAAAGCCGTTCCGTAGCCGAAAAGCCATGAGCATGCGCACTGTGTCCGCGGTTATTGTGTTGTTGACGTTGCCCTTGCTAACGCTCGGCGTTATCGGTCATCAAAACGGTGGTTTTCCAGAAAGAAGCGCATTTTTCGAGGCCATGCGCGTTAACAACGGTTATGGTTTAGATTGCAACGGCAACACCAACGTTAACGATGTGTGCTCGTCTGCGCCGCAGCCCGCCATCGCTGTGTTAGGCAATAGTCACAGCATGGTTTACGTGAAGCGTCTATCTGAAGTAACACCAACTGGCGTGGTGCAACTTACTCAAGATTCCTGTGCGGTCGGTTATGTCGACACCATCAAAGGTGCTGGCTCAGTTCCTTGCCGACAGTTCTTCAATGAGGCTGTCGATACCATTCTAAGTACCCCTTCCATTCGTCGCGTTGTTATCTCTTCTAATTTCAATAAAGAGCTTTCACAAGCCGATTATGAAGCATCATTAACCAAATTATTGAATGAACTGAAAGGAAAGGAAGTGGTCGTTTTCGGTCCAACCCCTTCTGCACCGTTTGCGGTAGGAGAATGCCTTTGGAAAGCGCGTTTGTTTGGCGAGACAGAAGAGTCTGCCTGCGACTTTTCTCCCAAACAACATCACCCTCAAAACGTGGCGAAGTTAGTGAACTACTTTGAGCAATTTGAGCACGTTGAGTTTGTCGACTTGACCGATGCCATTTGCAGAAATGGCGTATGTCGAATGAAAGTTGGTACAAACAATGCGATGTATACGGATGACAGCCATTTATCTTACAAAGGTGCTGAGTTGGTGCTTGGGCATTACCACAACAGTACAAATGAAGCGCAACAGTTCACTTACGACCGACAATAACCAAGGGAATAAACTTTTATGCTTCAGCGCTTATCTCAGGTAAGCGCTGAATGCTTTAAAGCAAGACAAAGCTAGGCGTCTATTTGAAAATGCGCGGATCAAACGCGAAATCGAGCTTTTCGGCTTTCTTGATGATCTCTTTCATTTTGGGATGATTTGGATTCACCACGTAGTTTTTATCACGAGGTGAAATCGTTGAAGGCACTTGCAGCGCGGCAAACTCTGGATGAGGATCATTGAGAAACTGATCACCAATGTACTGCGTAGACTCGCTCGCCGGTATTGCTCGCCACGTCACAGGGAGATCTTCTTCATCTAAGGTGGCGATGAGGTATTCTGGCATTTCAATACGATATAAATCGTAAAGTTTGGTGATAGCAGGATCGTTGTTTACGTGAACAAACACTTCCAACGAGCAAAGGGATTCCGATTCAGAGAAGTAGAGGGCTTCGGTTCCTTTTGAGTTCCATCGCCCTCCAAATAACTTTGCGCCAACGGGGCTGAATGGCGTGTCAGCAAATTTCTTTTGTGTGAGACGATAGAGCTTCATATTACGAGAATACCCCGTGCTCTAAACGGCCGATCAAATCTTTTACGATTTCAAAATCCACCGTGGTCGAGACCATATCAAGTGGACGTTTTCCACCTAATCCATACACATTCTCTCTCATCCATTTTAACGCGCGCTCTTCGTCGTCAAACAGTTCTGTCGCGAGTTTCAATAACATCGCTAATCGATAGATTGCATCACTTTCTTGCGTATTGAAGCGCTCATCGTTTTTTAGACGACGCTTGATCGTGCTAATAGGTATCAATGTGACGTTTTGAAACTCACTCTGAGAAAGCTTCACACGCTCAACAATATTGCGATACACCTTTGGCTCAAAGCCTTTGTGAACCGCATCAGTGCGACCTGTTTTAGCGTCTTCAATACCCAACATAAACCAGAAATTGGCTTTATGAGGTTGTTTCGGTTTGAAGCTTTTTAATGCTGCAGTTGCCATATCAAGCTCCCATGGTTCATATGGTCCAGTTATTATGGTTCAAATGAGCTTAGATTTCAATCAAAGTAACAATCAAAGTAAAAAGATAGGTAAAGAAAAAGGCGAGCTTTTCGCCCGCCTCTCTTACTTATTCATCAACCCATCTACCGACGGGCATCGTTTCACTTATTGCAAGTCAAAACGATCCGCGTTCATGACTTTCGTCCATGCGGCGATGAAGTCATGGATGAATTTTTCCTGATTATCATCTTGCGCATACACTTCCGCATACGAACGCAGGATCGAGTTTGAACCAAAGACAAGATCCACTCGAGTAGCCGTCCACTTCACAGCGTCGGTTTTACGATCACGGATTTCATATTGATTAGCACTCACTGGTTTCCACGTATATGCCATGTCAGTAAGGTTCACGAAGAAATCATTCGACAAAGTGCCTACTCGGTCAGTAAATACGCCCTCTTTTCCACCGCCGTAGTTACTGCCTAGAACGCGCATACCACCGATAAGTACCGTCATTTCTGGCGCCGTTAGCCCCATAAGCTGAGCACGATCTAATAAAAGCTCTTCTGGCTTAACCGCGTAGTCTTTCTTCAACCAATTTCGGAAACCGTCAGCAACAGGCTCAAGTACTTCGAACGATTCCACATCCGTCATCTCTTGGGTGGCATCACCTCGGCCTGGCGCGAATGGTACGGAAACATCATGACCTGCGGCACGCGCAGCCAGTTCAATACCTACGTTACCAGCAAGCACGATAGCATCTGCAACACTACAGCCCTCTTCTGCTGCTATTTTTTCTAACACCGCAAGAACACGTCTTAGACGTTCAGGTTCGTTCCCTTGCCAATCTTTTTGCGGAGCCAAGCGAATTCTCGCGCCATTTGCACCGCCTCGGCGGTCAGAGCCACGGTAAGTACGCGCACTATCCCACGCCGTACTTACTAACTCACTAATGGATAGGCCACTTGCTTCGATTTTTGTTTTTACTAAATCAACATCGTAGTCTGTCTTACCTGCGGGCGTTGGGTCTTGCCAAATAAGATCTTCGCTTGGCACATCAGGGCCGAAATAACATGATTTTGGTCCTAGATCGCGGTGTGTCAACTTAAACCAGGCACGAGCAAAAACGTCATCAAAGTACGCAGGGTCATTTTGGAACTTTTCTGCAATCTTACGATATTCAGGGTCCATTTTGAGCGCCATATCGGCGTCGGTCATGATTGGATTGTAGCGCTTAGAACCGTCTTCAACATCGACAGGCTTGTCTTGTTCTTCAATGTCGATTGGCTCCCATTGCCATGCGCCAGCTGGGCTCTTTTTCAGTTCCCAGTCATACTTAAATAGTAGGTGGAAGTATCCGTAGTCCCATTGTGTAGGGTGCGTTGTCCAAGCACCTTCAATGCCACTCGTTACCGTGTCACGGCCAATACCACGTGTTTTGTGGTTAATCCAGCCAAGACCTTGCTCATGAACGTCTGCTGCTTCGGGCTCTGGGCCAAGGTTTGCGGCATCACCATTACCATGACACTTACCCACCGTGTGACCACCAGCTGTGAGCGCGACGGTTTCTTCATCGTTCATTGCCATTCGCGCAAAGGTCACTCGCATGTCATGTGCTGTTTTGAGAGGATCTGGGTTACCGTCTACCCCTTCAGGGTTCACATAGATAAGACCCATCATTACCGCAGCAAGCGGGTTTTCTAAATCTCGCTCACCAGAGTAGCGGCTGTTATCAGCGTCACTTGTGGCTAACCATTCTTGCTCAGACCCCCAGTAAGTGTCTTTTTCTGGGTGCCAAATGTCCTCTCGTCCAAACGCAAAGCCAAAGGTCTTAAAGCCCATGGATTCGTACGCCATGTTACCGGCAAGGACAATCAGGTCTGCCCAACTTAGTTTGTTGCCATATTTTTTCTTGATTGGCCATAAAAGGCGTCGAGCCTTATCGAGGTTGGCGTTATCTGGCCAAGAGTTGAGAGGAGCAAAGCGTTGGTTGCCTGTAGCAGCACCGCCACGGCCATCCGCAATACGATAACTGCCCGCTGCATGCCATGCCATTCGGATCATTAAACCACCGTAGTGTCCCCAGTCGGCAGGCCACCAGTCTTGGCTATCAGTCATTAAATCTTTTAAATCTTTTTTAAGTGCTTCGACATCTAGCTTTTTCAGTTCTTCTTTGTAATTAAAGTCCTGACCAAATGGGTTGGTTTTGGAGTCGTGTTGATGCAGGATGTCTAAGTTCAAGGCATTCGGCCACCAATCCATCACCGACTTATCTGTAGATGTTTGCCCACCATGCATAACTGGACATTTACCTACCGAACCGCCGTTTGCTTTGCTCATATAATGCTCCTTCGTGTCGTGGTTGTGGTAACCACTCTTTGTTATTCAATAAATCGAATATCCACCTCAAACAGCGTAGTTCATACACTGTTTTTTTAGTTAACGCCAAGTCAAAATTTCAAACATTTCAGCGAATAAATAATTGTTATCAAACATGTACCTATATGCAGAAAATATGGATAGAGATCAGTTTAAGTCCATACCTGAATACTTAATCCCAGACAGCCTCGCCATGTTGTGATCCCAGGTCGCTAAATCATGATGACTAAATTCATTCAGAGCGTGATGACCACACGCCCTCGCCATGACTTTCATGAGCTCGACCGAGGATTCGAAGAAATTTTTCAGTTGCTGGGATGACTTTTCAACGTCGAGACGCTGCCTCAAATCGGCATTTTGTGTCGCAATGCCTGCAGGGCAATTATTGGTGTTGCAGATGCGAGCCGCGACACAACCGATCGATTGCATCGCACTGTTTGCTATCGCTACTCCGTCTGCTCCAAGTGCCAACGCTTTGACAAAATCCGTAGGAACTCGCAACCCACCAGTGATGATTAATGTGACGCTGTCACTTACACCTTTTTCATCTAAGTACTTACGTGCACGAGCTAATGCAGGGATGGTGGGCACACTAATATGATCACGGAACATAGTTGGCGCCGCACCCGTGCCACCACCGCGACCGTCTAAGATGATGTAATCAGCCCCAGCATCAAGCGCAAACTGAATGTCTTGCTCAATATGGTTGGCACTGAGTTTAAATCCAATTGGAATACCGCCTGTGATGCCACGAACTCTGTCAGCAAACTTTCTGAAATCGTGAGTAGTGTGAAGATCTTTGAACGTTGGTGGTGATATCGCTGGTTGTCCCTCGGGGATGCCTCTCACCTGAGAGATCTTACCTACATTTTTATTTGCAGGCAGATGACCACCCGTGCCCGTTTTTGCTCCTTGCCCGCCTTTGAAGTGAAACGCCTGAACATTAAGAAGCTTAGATTCGTCGTAGCCAAATTGAGCACTAGCAAGCTCATAGAAATACCGTGAATTGGCGGCTTGCTCTTCCGGTAACATGCCACCCTCACCAGAGCAAATCCCAGTCCCTGCCAACTCTGCACCTTTTGCTAGTGCAATTTTCGCCTCTTCAGAAAGTGCGCCAAAACTCATGTCCGACACCAACAAAGGAATGGCGAGTCTGAGCGGCTTACGCGCGTTTGGTCCCACAATCAACTCGGTAGACACAGGAACGTCTTCCAACAACGGTTGTGTCGCCATTTGCGCCACCATGATTTGTATAGCATCCCAATGTGGTAGCAAATGCCTAGGAACCCCCATTGCAGCCATCGGACCATGATGACCGAGTTTAGAGAGTCCTTCTCTCGCTAATTGGTGGATAAACTCGAGGGTTGGTTCTTCTTGAGTAGCAGACGCCGTTGGTTTGTCTCTTTTCTCTCGCTTTTGTTCCGGTCCCTCTTTACCGACTTGCTCTGCGGTAAATCGCTTGTGTGTACCATCACAAAAAGGAGCATTGGCGGTATGCTTACATTGGCAGAGATAGGCATCTTCGTCTTTTTCCGCACTAAAGCTCATTGGCTTTAAGCCGGTTCCCGAATGAGACCCATCGCAGTAAGGTTGATTTTTAGAACGCCCACATCGGCAGAAGTAATATTCTTGCCCAGCTTTCAACTCTACTTTGATCGGCTTGTTATCAGCGATGATTGGCTTGCTCATGTTGCCCCCTATTTATTATTGTTAACCATGCTTTCTCGCTGGCTTGCAATAAGCGTAGAACAGGAGCGTAAAGAGCGTCAGTGTCGCCGAGTAAAATGCGCGATTGTCGCCCGACTAACCTATACTTTTTATGGGTCTCATACACGTGGAGGCTATATGACGATTGCAACCCGATTAGATGAATATTTGACTGAGCATAACATTCACTTTCAAACCGTGAATCACAGCCACAGTCATAGCTCGCTACAAAGTGGTGTTGCAGCAGGTGTGCCTTTAATGAATATCGCAAAAGGTGTTATTCTAGAGGATCATGAAGGGCGTCATATGATGGCGGTCTTACCTGCCAACAACAAAATCAGTTTGTCGCGATTAAACGACGAATTTAATGCCACCTTCCACTTGGTGAAAGAGCGTATGGTTTACCGACTCTTCACCGATTGTGAACACGGCGCTATTCCACCGATTGGTAGCCCTTACCACATGTCGACAGTTTGCGATGAAAGACTAGCAAACTTGGAACATGTCTACCTTGAAGCTGGCGATCATGAAACTCTGATTAAGCTGGACCGAAAGGCGTTTAAAGAACTGATGAACGACTGTAGATATCTAAGATTCAGCAGTGAAGTTCTGCATTAAACTTGCCAAGATCTCTCGACACTTCCTGAACAAGGCTCTTTCAACAAGAGCCTTTCTTTGTTTTGTTGGTAGCACGCGATGGAAGTTTCTCGGACTTTGGTGCCCAGCGTTTCAGAGCATATAGAAACAAAAAACCGCCTATTCGGGCGGTTTTTTATCAATCAAATCATAATTATTATCGAACAAAGATCTTTTGGATCGCTTTTATCGCCATAGCCCTACGGCGCATTAATACGCTCGTTCTTGGCAACCATTTCGGTGTGTGAAGAATAGTTTTCGCATGACTAAAAGTTCTGAATCCTTCCTCTCCGTGATAATGCCCAATACCCGATTCACCAACGCCACCAAAAGGCGCATCTTCAGCGCCAACATGTAAAACCGTATCATTAACGCCGACGCCACCACTGTGGGTGTTGCGTACAATATGTTTGATAGTCGATTTGTCGTCCGACATAACATACAGCGCAAGTGGTCTTTGGTGCTGATTAATGTAGTCAATCGCTTCATCAACGGCATTGTAGGGCTTAACAGGTAGAAATGGCCCGAAGATCTCCTCTTGCATGATTCGCATATTCGGCGACACATCCGTGACCAAATGAGGATACAGAAGTCGTTCCTCTTGGGGCGACGCCTCAACAGTGTGAAGGTTAGCACCTTGCGCTTTTGCATCCTCAAGTAGCGCAGTCAAACGATCATATTGTCGTTGGTTGACAATATGGGTCAGCTTTTGATTCTTGTTGGATTTTAAATAGAGCTTTTCAAAACGTTTTAAGAATAGCGAAATGAACTCTTCGACACGTTCTTGCGGTACAAATGCGTAGTCAGGCGCGACACAAATCTGGCCTGCATTAATGCATTTACCAAACAAGATAGCATCAACGGCTTTCTTCATGTCTGCATCTTTTGCAATGATCACCGGGGACTTTCCACCCAACTCTAACGTCACCGGGGTAAGGTTTTCCGCTGCCGCTTTTGCCACTGCGCGACCAACACTCATAGAACCCGTGAACAAAAGGTGATCGAATGGCAGTTGGCTGAATGCTTGTGCGACGTCTGCTTCACCCTCAAAAACTTCGACATACTCAGACAACCCACGGCAAATATCAACGATGACTTTATTGGTTTTTGGCGTAAATTCGCTGAGCTTCATCATCACGCGGTTGCCAGCAGCCAATGCTGTCACTAAAGGCGCAAGGCTCAAAATCACAGGAAAGTTCCACGGTGAAATGACCCCGACGACACCTAACGGTTGATACTGAACGGTGACTTTAGAAGGTGCGAGCAATAAGCCGGATTCGCGCTTGCTGGGTTTGCACCATTTTTTTAGTCGTTTGAGGGTATAATTAATATGCGAGACCGTTGGCAAAACGTCGGTCATGGCGGTATCAAATTCTGAGCGATAGCCAAAATCGTCACTTAACGCTTCAACCAAAGCTTGTTTGTTCTCAAGCAGCGATTTTTTTAACAAAACGAGGCGCTGTTTACGTTCATCCAAACTAGGATAAGGCTCGGCTGCATATGCCGCTTTTAAGCGTCCGAGGCTTTGCTGTAACAAGTTATCTACTTCAACCTCTGTGATTGCGTTCATGATGCTTCTCCTAGCCTAGTTTCTGCCAATGACGCCCCAAGTTAACACGAGCGCAACAATGTTACTATTGTAGCGCTCGTGAAGTTAGAGTTCGAACTCTGATTAAAATATTTCTGGGGTGGATACTACATCAAACGTAGTTCATAAATGCCTAGTCGTTGAGAGCGGTCAAGCATATCGAACTCATGATCAACGTATTCTTTTAATGTGGCGCCTGCACGCTCAGCAATATTGATGCTAGCGATGTTATCTTCCATACAATGGAACTGAATGAATTGTGCGTGCCCTTTCTGCTTCAAAAAAGGGATCAATACTGCGAGCACTTGATCAATCACACGATGGCCTCGCCCATTGTTGGCAAGCCAGTAGCCAATTTCAGTAACACGCGTATGTGAATCCACACCTTTAATGCCAATAACACCCGTAAGCTGCTCATCAAAATAAATTGCACACCAGTGGGAATCCAGCGCGTTACTGTTCACTCGCTGGGAAATGTAGTTAACGGCCTCTCTATGATTCGTGACAGAATCCGTCCAAGGTAGATAACCCTCAAGGCTCTCTCGGTGAGTGTTCACAACCTCTAGTAAAGCGGACGCGTGTTTCGTGTTGAGGGGCTCAATTGAGACCCTTTGCGAGACGGAAAAACGCTTCTGTAAGTGATTTCCTTGATACGTCTCTTGGCATGTGACTTCATCCATAGATGTTATTCCTTTTTATTGTGAACGCTCAGCGCAAATCCTAACGCTTCATTTTATGAGAACAAACCTCTCTATAAAAACTAATCAAAGCCGTTGCCGTTCATTTAGCCCTTTTGATCGATCAGCGTAAATGGCGTTAGTGATGCCACATCTACATAATGTTTCCATACATGTTCATATAGGTGATGCTGATTGGCAAACGGAGCCAGCTGCTTAGCTTCTTCAAGCGTACACCAGCGATACTCTGTATGCTCTTCGTTAAGAACAACTGATTGGTTAGGCGGACAAAATAGCACAAAACATGGGATAACCATGATACGGTTATTTTTTGCTTCGTAGAACTGCTCTAGAAAGTCTGCTGTATGTAACTCAACTTGGTCAATTAGTGTCTCTTCTTTTAACTCTCTTAAAATGGTTTGCCACCCGGCTTCACCCGCTTCGATACCACCTGCAACATGGCACCAATAGCCACCTTTTACGCGTTTAAGTAACAGCATTTTTTCTATGCCATCAATTTTTGAAATGACAACGCCTGAAACATGCGTTGCTTTTATCGGGATCATGTAAGCTCCTTAAATATCGAGTTTTTATTGTTACGCTGAGAGAGGCAGATTAATTGCTACGTATTCTACTGTTTATTCATCTTGTCGACAGAAGTGTTTGAGTTGAGAGGATTTAATCGCTAACTAAGTATGCTAAAGTGAGATCTGTCGCAACAAATGAGCAGTAAAATGTCCAATTTATTCAACACTATGATTCCCATC
The DNA here is from genome assembly GCF_033337665.1 of Vibrio sp. Vb2960. Classification (NCBI taxonomy): domain Bacteria; kingdom Pseudomonadati; phylum Pseudomonadota; class Gammaproteobacteria; order Vibrionales; family Vibrionaceae; genus Vibrio; species Vibrio sp. Vb2960. Next base: position 69,844 of record NZ_JAWORD010000018.1, read on the forward strand.
GGTGTGCGCTTTATGGTGCTTTCCGCGTTCGGCTTTGCTCTGATGTCGGCTACAGTAAAGCACGTCGGCAACTACGGTATCCCCGTTTTTGAAATCGTTGCAGCAAGAGCGCTCGTTTCACTTATCATTAGTTATTTCGATGTAAAGCGAAAACGAATTTCTGTATGGGGCAATAATAAGCCATTACTATTTGCACGCGGTGCTGTGGGCACGATGGCTCTGATGTGTGTATATTATTCAGTGACCACCTTACCTTTGGCAGAAGCGACGATTTTCCAATATATTCATCCGGTGTTTACTGCACTACTCGCCGTATTTTTCTTGAAAGAGCGCATCCAGCCGTCAACTTTCCTTTGTATTGCGTTGTGCTTACTCGGCATCTATATCATGGTAAGCCCAGAAACGGGGCAAGGCTCAGATAGCGCTTTACCAATGTTTAGCGTCATGATTGCGATCTTAGGCGCATTTGGTAGCTCAATTGCCTACGTCATTGTCAGAAAACTGAGTCAGACAGAAGACAGCTCAGTGATCATTTTCTATTTCCCGTTGGTTGCTCTCCCCGCTTCACTCTTACTGATTGGCGACGATTTTGTAATGCCCGATCTATATCTGACTTTCATGTTGGTTCTAGTTGGTGTCTTTACCCAAATTGGGCAATTGGGGTTAACCAAAGCGATGCAAACTCAACAAGCGGGTAAAGCCTCCGCTTATTCGTATATCCAGATCGTATTTTCTGTGTTGTTAGGCATCATTTTCTTTGGCGAGGTTCCGATCATTTGGACGTACGTCGGTGGCGGTCTGATTGTTACAGGCGCATTAATTAATGCGTTTGGTCATCACTTACGGTTACCTTTTATTAAGCGCAACGCTTGATATACCTACCCAGAACCGTAAACACGACATTTAGAAAAACAGCCAGAGTGACTCTGGCTGTTTTGTGTTTAGCCTAACGTTAAGCTGATATTTTTAACCCTGCGATACCAGCGACAATCATTAGCAAGCTTAAGGCTTTGATAAGTGTTGCTGGCTCATTGAACAGATAAATACTCACGACTGCCGTGCCTATTGCGCCAATCCCTACCCATACGCCATAAGCAATGCCTAAAGGCAAGGTTCTTAACGCAATGCCAAGCAACCAAAAGCTCAATAACATAAAGACAATAGTGAATGCCGAAGCACCGAATTTGGTAAACCCTTGTGAATATTTAAGACCGACAGCCCATGCGATTTCACACAAGCCCGCAATGAAGAGAATTCCCCAAGCCATGTCACATTTCCCAACGAGATGGGGTCGTCCCCGAGAAAAGATAGAGCGGTGAGGTCGTCCTCACTTCTGATTGACTGCTTATTATATACAGAAATTTAAACATAAAAAATAAAACACGGCGATAAGCATACAACTCAAACATCTCATGTACGCTTAAATTCTACGCTTTTCTTTTTAACGGTGGCGGACTCTCTATTTCGCATCAATAACGACACCGTTTTTTAACAATTTACATATAACCTTCTGGTGTTGAAAGTGTTGCATTTATTGCACAAATCACACAAAAACTAATTGAACATGTAAATATGAAAACGTTTGTGTGACTAATATCGCTTAAAACAATGACTGATGACTTTAATATTCAGCCGAATTAATTATAAGGTATGACGTACCCATGAAAGCAATCAAAACCTCTATCGCTATCCTTGTTGGCGCCGCTCTACTATCTGGATGTAATGACGATACTGAATACGTCAATGTTCAGCCTAAAGAAGTAAAAATAGCGACTTACAACCTCTCTTTTGACCGCGCTACCTTCGAAACTTTGGTAGATGAAATGCAAATTGAACCAACGCAGCAAACTGCGTTGGTCACCTCTTATTTAGACGGTTCAATCGCAGCCGAAGACAAAACCACTGCGGAAAAAGTCATTCAAATTCGTAACGTTGCAGCAATCATTCAAAAGAATCGCCCTGATATTCTTATGATGGCGGAATACAACAACGACGGAACAGGCGAAAACAAAGCAGCCATTGAAGGATTCCAGAAGAACTACCTGTCTGTCGCGCAAAGCATCAATGGCGCGGGCGGTGAAGCAAACCTTGAGCCTATTGAATACCCTTATGCTGAATCTTACTCAACTAATACAGGGTTGTTGAGTGAGTTTGATCTCGACAACAATGGAACCGCAGGTCAAATGCCAGGTGATGCATGGGGCTTTGGCATGTACCATGGTCAATATGCATTTGCCCTTATGTCTAAGTATAAAATTGACACAGCAAACACACGTACATTCCAAGCATTTAAATGGAAAGATATGGAAGGTGCGAAAATTCCAACCATTACTATCTGCGATGGTTCGCAAAAGATTCCAGACGGCATGAAGTGTGGTGATGAATGGTACTCAGCGGAAGAATGGGATCAAGTGCGTCTATCTTCGAAAAACCACGTTGACGCACCAATCATCATTCCAACTCGCAACGGCGAAGAAGTTGTACACTTGTTGATGTCTCATCCTACTCCACCAGTATTCGACACCGGTAAAAACAAAGCGCAAAACGCAGCAGAAGTGGAGTTTTGGCATCATTACATTCAAGGCAAAGACTATTTTTACGACGATGCGGGTAAAACAGGTGGCTTAACGAACGGCGCTAAATTCGTAATGATGGGTGATCAAAACCTTGATCCAGTGTCTGGTGACGGTATTAGCTCTGTAATGCAAGAGCTGCACAACGATCCATTGGTTAATCAAACCGTGATGAATGGTGAGCTTTACCCAACAAGCTTTGGTGCAGCTGAACACGCTGTTGACCGCAGTTCAACTCACCCATATCCGAATCGCATCACTTCAACGTTTGGCTTAGGGGTAGACTATGCCTTGCCTTCAGCAAATTTGAATGTAATAGACTCTGGTGTGTACTGGTCAGCGTCTTATGAAGAAGGCCGTAAACTATTTAACGATGCACGTATCGGTAAGTATGGTGATGGTAAGGATGTATCTTCCGACCATCGCATGATCTGGATTAAAGCACAGTTCTAGACTGCATAAAAAAAAGCCAACCACAAGGAGTCGTGATTGGCTGTATATATTTGTGAACAAGATGGTTCACTAACAACGTCAGTTGGCTAGGTGACCCTCGGCTTAGAAAGGGTCACTCATACTAAAGCATGAGGCGTGCCAACTTTTCAGCGCACAAAAACAGGTTGTTATTTAATCACTTTCATTAAAACTTAACCAATAGCTACTGTTTGCTCACCGAATAAATTGCAATTTGCAAACTACCATTGGCATTTCGCAATAAACCTGATCTTTAGCTCTTGCTTTTATTGTTTCCTAGCTAAGTCGCGAGCAAGGATTAACGCAAGTCCGAATACTTGCAAGAAGAGTCCGATATTCTTGTACCAAGCGATCTTTTCATCCTGCTTTGCCATTACCTCATTGAGCTCTACATTCTCAATGTAGTAATTATCGATGCGGTCTCTATACGAAGCTTGTGCCTGATTTATCTTTGACATCAGTTGAGGAAGTTGATCAATTTTTATTTCATCCGACTCGTTGAGAACCCAAGAAGATAAATGCCCTGCTAATACCTCTTCTAGCTCTAAAGGTATCGCTACGCTCTGACTTATGTGCACATGCAGCAGTAAAGCTTCTCTTTTCCTTTCTAGGGTTTCCACACTGTTCCATGCGAGTTGGATGGAATACAAGTTTTTTGCTGTTTGCTCTGCGAGCTGCGATTGCTGTTTACCCAACTTATCAAGGACTAAGCTAGTAACGATGATCGCGCCAATATTCAGTACTAATCCAATCAGAACGAGTACCCAAGGTGGTGGAATGTAACGTCGCAGACTTACCATAACTTATCGTATGGCAGGTAAATCATATTTAACACAACCAATGAAAGTATCACCAGAAATGTCACCTGCATCCCTCTAATGCGCTTTTTCAAGTCTTTTTTCAATATGCCTTTAGCATGAATAACTCGACCAATTACAAAAATAATACCGGTGAGATGTATCCATGTTGGGTAAGCACTATTAAATTCTAAAAGTGCCATTAAAATCAGGGTGATGGGGATATATTCTGTCGCATTACTCTGGGCACTACGAGCAATTTGTAGAGCCTCTACCCCACCATCGGCATAAGCAATTTGATTTAAGCGACGTTGCTTAATTACTTGAACAGCCAACCAAATAATGAGTATTGCGAGAATGTTGGCATACAGAGCAGTGATCATATGTCGTCCTTCTTGATCTGGTTTTCACTTATATAAGCGTGTCACTTGGCTATAACTATAGCGGTATCATTATGATAATGCGTCAAATAATCTCAAGTTATGATTTCTATTCGGGCAAAAAACGAAAGCCAATGCTTCATGACATTAAAAATGCCCTCGAATGGAGGGCATAAGAATAAAGAAGCTAATATGTGAGAATATTGAAACCACTATAAGGGGTGTTTGACCAGCTTTTTGCGCCGATGCCCTTTGATAATACTTTCAAAAATTGTGAACAACAGCCCTACCCAAATAAATGCAAAGGTCACCGCTTTCACTTCGTCAAACAACTCGCCAAAAAACATAACTGCCAACACAAACTGCAAGCTTGGCTCGATGTATTGCATTAGACCGACGGTTGATAAATTAGTTATACGTATTGCGATAGAATAAAATACGAGTGGTAAAAGTGTGATAGGTGCACTGCCAAAATACAAAAGCAATGTTGTGGTATCTGTGCCCGAAGCCAGTTCACCAGTTGCCCATTGTTTATAGAGCAAATATGCGAGTGCAACTGGAGTCAGTAACAACGCCTCAACAAACAAGGTTGTACTCCAGTCATAATTTATCTTCTTCTTGTACAGCCCATACAAAGCAAAGAACAACCCCATCGTTAGTGCGATAACGGGTAGCTGACCATAGTGAATCACTTGATACATAACACCAATTGTTGCCAGCACGATTGCAATAAGCTTGCCTATTGAGAGCTTATCCCCAAGAATAAATACGCCCAGTGCAACAGATACTAATGGTCCAATAAAGAAGCCTAAGCTGGCATCGATGACCCGATGATGGGTCAAAGCCCAAGTGAACGCACTCCAAGAAATACACATCAAACTGCTCGCCACAAACGTGTACCACAAGGATTTTTTATCAAGCCAGATTTCTTTCCAATTCAGCCCTCGATGGGTTATCCCAAGTACAATTAGAAACCCGACAGGTACAGACCCAATGATTCGCCATGCTAGCAACTCATCCATAGAAGCATTTGGTAAATAACGATAATAAATTGGTAGCAATCCCCAGATCACAAAGGAGAATGCTGCCATAAAAGTGCCATAACGAGTGTTATTCATAAAACTATCGCCCATCTAAACGACCAATTTGGCGTAAGTAAACAAGTCCGCCATACATAAAAAGGAATGCAATCCCGCAGTGACTTTATGATGCAGATGGCATTATTGGCTCAACGCTTGTACGACGGCGGTAAAGCCACTTACAAAACACAACATAAGTGCCCCAAACCGAATCTTTTCTTTTGGTAACGACTGGGTAGTTTTCATTGCTAGCCAGTAACCAAGCGCCGCAGCAGGTAATAGAGGAATAGTAATGACCAAATGATGCAATGTGAAGAAGCCCACTGGGATTTGTACTATTAGTGAAATAATCGAACTGAAAACAAAAAAAGCCGATAAATTACCGCGTAACTGATTCGCTTCTTGATGCTGCAACAATAACGCCATCGGAGGGCCTCCAATCGCAGAACTGGTACCAAACAACCCAGAAAAGAAACCAGCACATGTCATACGCGAAGGCGTAGGCTCAACCCGAAACGGTAAAACACTCACCACGACTGCAAACAGCACCAACAAACCAATCCAAAGCGTGAGAGTTTGTGTAGATACAAAAAAGAGTAGCAAGCCACCAGCAATTGATCCCGGCACTCGCCCAATCAACGCCATCTTTAAGCCGCCGATTTCAACACTACTGCGGTGCTTCATCGCATTCATCAACGAAATAAATAACGCGACTAAACAAATTGGCGCAGGAACATATTCTGGCGCCCAAAGAATCAGTAAAGGTGCGGCAACAATAGCCAAGCCAAAACCGATTGCGGTCTGGACATAAGAGCCAAGAAATATCAAACCTATTGCAAGGAAGTTTATCGAATCGAATTCCATTTAGATTATTCTTATATTTGAAAAATAAACACAAAACCAAAGCATATTCGCATGATGAATACCTCAGGCATACTGCGATATGAATTCCGCGTAGCATTCATCAAAGTGAATAAAAAGACAATCCATTTGTGCGGTTCGCCCTTATTTGCATTTTGTATTTCATTCCGCTGATGTACATGTTTGCTTACATCGAAGAGGATTCATGCTCGCCTGTTCACGCAGCATTTCTTCAGCGGAATTAATGACCTCTTAAAATCTAGCAGAATTAAACCCGTGAATTCTCCATTGCATTTAATGGATTAAGTCAATTAGTGCGGCGTCGGTATAGCACTTTACAACTCACCTCTTTATACTACTGATCGATTTATCATTACCGTACTTATTTACACAATAAACAAGTGTACGGTCAGTGTTTTTCTACCTTTAACTTGCTGTGAAAATAATATGAAAAAACAAACGGGATTTACTCTAATAGAGTTAGTCGTAGTTATTGTCGTGCTCGGTATTCTTGCTGTCACTGCCGCGCCACGCTTTTTAAACCTTCAAAGTGATGCACGTGAAGCTCGTTTGGAAGGAATGAAAGGCGCTATTGCGTCAGCATTAGCCGTCGGTTATGGGAAAATGGCGATTGCGGGATTGGAAAGCAAGCCTTACGTTTCAAACTTCGTAGACAGTGCTTTAATGGCTGATTTACCATTTGACGGCTGTAATATTGGTGGTTCAAAGCGCTGTGTTTTTTTATATGGATATCCTGATTCTGATAGCGAATCGATGAAGTTACTCGTGCAAGGACTGAACGAAGAAGACTCGGATTGGAAAACATTTCATCACCCGGCTGGTTCAACAACTCGCGAAATGGTCATTGCTGCAGCCGACGAAAAAAGAGCTAGCCTTACACAATGCGGAATTTTATATGGGCCACCGCAGACTCCAAACGAGAGTTATACCTTAGATATTCTTCCCTGCCCTCAATAAAAATAAGGCTGCCAATCGGCAGCCTTATTTGTTTCATCTGATCGGTTTTTTACGCAAAGTTAAACACGTATTTATCCATCATATTCACCATGCGGCCAATCTCTGGCTTGGTAATCGTATCATTTGCGCCAAGAGAGAGTGCTTTCGCTCGGTTATCCTCACTCATCAATGACGAGAACATAATGATCGGCATTTCATGAAACGCTTCGGTATCTCGTAGTCTCTTCACTAAGTGCATACCATCCATTCGAGGCATTTCTACGTCCGTAACCACCGCATCTAATAGCTCTTTAACTGGCAAGTTTTCTTCTTTCGCGACCTCGATCAAGCTCATCAACTTCTCATGCGCCTCACCACCGTCTTTACATGTGATCACATTGTAACCTGAAGAAGCTAATGTATCTTGGATCAAAGAGCGAATAAATGCTGAGTCATCCACCACCATGATCGTTTTCGCATTACGCTTACCGACCATTCTCTGGTTGAGATCCACCGACTTGTCCCCTTTCACATCGTACTTTTCCATACTCAGTTCTGGGTTGATGTCTGCGATGATTTTTTCAAAGTCGAGAATCATGATCAGGTTGCCTTCTTTACGGACAACGGCCACTACACAATCTTGTTCGCCCGCTTCCAAAAACTGACTTGGTGATTCCACATCATTCCAAGAGATACGATGAATACGCGAAATGCTGTCAATTAAGAAGCCATTGGTCATTTTGTTGAAATCCGTAACGATTACAAACTTGCGCTCCAGATCTTGTCGTGTTGGCACACCTAACCAACCAGCTAAATCCACTAAAGGCGTCAGTACATCTCTGGATGAGAACACACCAATCATATGAGGTTGTGCGTTTGGATAATCGGTTGTTTCTGGCACGCGAATCACTTCTCGTACTTTCGCAACGTTAATGCCGTAATAACAAGTTTTTGTGCTGCCATCTGGCAATGTTTTTTCTAAATGAAACTCGATGATTTCAAGCTCATTGGTACCACTTTCTGTCAAAATGGTGCTGGTTACGTTACTCATAAAGCCAATTATCCAACCAAAAATACGCATCAGAAAAAGTTTGATGCAAACGCCATGAGAAGCCATTCTCTGGCTAAAAATCCAAAAGTCCTTTTTAGTCGTTACAACAAAATTTGTAAACCATCAAAAGGACGGCTAACGCACATTTCCATACCAAACCATGTAAAATTGTCTCATTTTTGAACACGACATTATGAGTGGCCAAAGTGCGAATTAACACCTCCACTTTTAGCGGCCGAGTCAATGAAAAGTTTAGAAATAATTTGAAGTGATGTTCAGCGTCAATAGCCAAACCTATCTAACAGATATCAGTACAAAGTTGGCTACCGTGCTCATGCCTGGTGTAGAACAAGCTCTCTTCAAGTGGCTTGGTATAAAACTGCGCTTGCTAACACACGGGTTTAAATCGAAGCGCTAGAAACATCACAAGAAAATCTGAAGGCATAGAACACTTTCAGTTTGTTAGTTTTCTGTCAGCGTAAGTTTTAAGCAATCATCCTATCACTAGGTATTTCAATACCTGACATCGCTATTCCCATAATCAAGACACTGATTTTCACTTTTGGAAAGAGTCATTTTCCTTCCTCTTAGCAAGGTTTTTCCTACAATCCTATTCATCCAATTGCGCTGTCGCCTGACAGCACACTAGTTGATGTATTAGGTGAGGTTCACTTTGAATAATGTTCTTATTATCGACGCTCAACCATTGTATAGCGAAGCACTTGCTTCTCTAGTTGAATCCGTAATCAACGCAGCTGAAGTGATTCAAACCACTGACAGTGCGGAAGTGATGGATCTTGTCCGAGGCCAAAAGATTGATTTGATTATTCTAGACGTAGTGCTTGGCGACCGCGATGGTATGCGTTTAGCCAAAAACATTTTAGCGACGGGATATCGTGGCCGACTGTTATTTGTTTCTTCACGCGACTACTCGAGTCTTTCTAAAGCAGCGTACGAAATGGGCGCAAACGGCTTCTTAAGCAAACATGAAACAAGAGAGACCATTATCGACGCAATTGTGAGTGTTTCACGCGGTTACTCAATGTTTAAGTCGACTCACACACCATCGTCGGGTAACGTAACACTTTCAAATCGCGAAGCCATGGTGTTCCATTATCTTGTACAAGGCTACTCAAATAAGAAGATTTCTGAACAACTTTCACTCAGCGCTAAAACAATCAGCACCTACAAAACGCGTATTCTGAAAAAGTACCATGCGGACACGTTGATTGAACTTCTGCATACTATTCCTCAGTCAGAAAACATTGAGTTTTGCCGCTAAGCGCTCATGTATTTTGCAATAGCACCGATTAACAACTGGTGCATTGCATCATGTCTTAAGCTTTGCTTCACCTGTACAACCACTTTTGGCCAGCCATCTGGGTAAAAATGCTCTGGCACTCTTATAAATTTATATCCATCAATTGGCGCCTGATATTCAAGTAATACGGTTGCGGCGCTTTTTTGCTTAATTAGCTTCAATACGCTGCTTACGTTGTCTAGAGCCGCAATACGGTTGATGACCATACCGTGGCTTTCCATTGCACGCTTAACGAGCTGCTCTTTCTCTTTCCAACCGATAATCTCTAACATGATAAAGGGAAGTTTGGCCGCTTCTTCCAGGGTGGTAATTCCCAGCTCTTCAGGGACAACTACCACAGCAGGCGCATAGCCGATGAACTTCTGATAAACAGATTTCGGAACATCCTCGTTGAAGTAATGTAACTGCGCATCCACTTTGCCTAGGATTATCTCTTCTATCGTATACTCTGTAATCGTTGCTATCGAAATGTGCGCCTTGGGAAACAGCGCCATTAAATCCATTGCAAGTAAATGCCCAAATGAGTATTGAGCGGTTTGCGGTAAACAAATGGTGATGTCTTTTTCGTAATTTTCCGGTTCAAACTCATCTCTAATTAGACAAGTTTCAAGCTTCTCGAGTGCATCGGAAATTTTAGGTAATTGACGTTTTAAATAGTCCGTCGGTTCCATGTGGTGAGGATGCCGAATAAACAATTCATCGTTTAGCTGGAGTCGCAATCGGGCAAGGTATTTGCTAATTGACGCTTCGCTCTTCCCCATCGCTTTCGCAACGGGCTTGAGCTGACGGTGCTTATCCAGTAAGACAAGTATTTTAAGTAAGTTTAAGTCGAGATCTTTGTTCACGTGCGACACCAGATGTAAGGTCGAGAATAAATAGAGCAATCACTATTTGTTGACTGCTCTAATATAAAAGACCACTCATTCTGTTTGGTCAAATTAATCAAACAGTTATGTCATGGTTATGTTCCGTAACTTAACATTTAGTCAATACCAGACCTGCTTAATGGGACTTTTGTCTGTGTTTTTTCATCTCATAGAGATCTTCATCTGCACGTACAATAACGTCCTGAAGCGTTTCGTGTAACTCATTCGCCGCGATACCAGTACTCACACTAACCTCGATATCCAAGGTCTTTAGTCGGTTATCTTTAACGACACTACGAAGCTTCTTCGCCAATATTGAAGATTGGCTGATACTGCAACCTGGCAGAATCGCAACAAACTCATCACCACCAGTTCGAACTAGATAATCACTATTTCGAAACACTTTAGACATAGCATCAGCAATAATCCCAATAACTTCGTCCCCTACATGGTGACCGTAATGGTCATTGATTCGCTTGATCCTATCGCCATCTATTGCAATGACGGAATATGGCGCGGTTTCCAAACGACGTTTGAATTCGCTATCTTGAAAGACTCTGCGGTTAAACAATCCCGTTAAATCATCTTTCGTCACGTTCGTCAGTGCTTTCGCGAGGCGAAGTTTGCTCTCTTTAGATTCATAAGCTTTGTTGTAATACGCTAAAGTTACGAAAAAGAAGATGATAAACAAGAACACGTAATCCAGTACAATTTTACTGAATGGGTACATGTAAACAATGAGATTGTTGTTGTCTGCGACATATGATTGGGTGTACGCGAATGATGGAAAGGGGTAGCCAGCGAAGTAAATCACCATTTGCTTGTTCCCATTCGCTATTTGAACATCCACCGCTTTCCCATCATTATAAAGCGGCGAGAGGTACAATTGTTCCGAAAACTCTCCCACTAACTCACCTTGAAAGTAAACCGGACTCATGATGCTTATCGCCATGTCATCGGAGTATGTCGTTTTAAATGGTAGGGAAAACAATACCCGGTCCGTTAGTTGCTCTTTCCACGCGGCTAACACACAAGAATAGTTACTTTTACACCAATCAACATCAAATGTGGCTTTCACTCCCTCTAGCGCTTCAATCGGTCTCTCTAAGATGAGTTTGTTTCCAGTATAAGAACGAAAATACATAACGGCATTTTGTCGATTGAACGCATTTGATAAATACGCTTCAGCCTGATGAAGCGATTTCCGTGCAACAGCTTCAACGTAATTAAGTTTTTCATAACGTGACAGGGAGTAAATCGCATCTTGAAAGCTCAGCTCTGTTTGCGCTTCTACTTCACTCACGCTCATGCCTTTGTATTGCTCGAGCTGCGCTTCCGTCAATAGCCCCATGAGAATTACTTTTTGTTTTATTTTGGCTAAATTATTCGCGTAAGTGTTGAACTGCTTTACTTCATAAGAAATTAACACCGCACCAATCATTGTGACAGAAGTGACGAATAGTAATGTTGCGATGAAAAGAGACAACGCGATACTTTTAAGTGTCATGATGCGGTCTTACGCCCCCGCCACTCTTGTTAGCTCAACAATGTTCTTTACGTTAAATTTATCCAATAGACGGCGTTTGTATGTGCTGACTGTTTTATCACTTATTGATAGCACTGAAGCGATTTCTCTATTGGACTTTCCTTGTAGTAAATACTTCATTACTGCACTTTCTCTGCTTGAAAGTTGTGGCATTTCTCGAACGCTGTTAACAACTTGCTTAAATTTGAAGAAGGTATACCCCTTCTCTACCGCTTCTATCGCGTCTTTAAGAATGTCGTGATTTTCCGATTTACACACATAGCCATCAGCGCCAGAACGAAAAGCCATTTGGCTGTACATTTGGCTAGTTTCAGCGGAGAAGAAAATGACTTTGCCTTCATAACCATGGGATTTGATACGTTTGTAGAAATCAAACCCATCGCAATCTGCCAAGTTCACATCTAAGATCAACCGTTGAATTTCTTCCTTTTTCAATATTTGTAATGCCATCTTCGCTGATGTTGCAGTAAATACCCCATTTGTTTTACCTAACTCTTCCAACAACGACTTGATTGCAACACAAACGAGAGGATGATCGTCAAAGATCAAGTAATTCAATTTATTCATATCTTTCATTTAGTATGGTTATGGCTTCTAGTGGCATGGGTTTATCAATGTAAAAGCCTTGGCAAAGATCAATCCCATACTCACGTATCGCTTGCAGTGTGACTTCGTCTTCAATACCTTCCGCGACCAGTCGTATATTCAAACTTTTCGCTAACGCGCAAATAGCAACAACGATGTTGCGTTTTTTGATGTCGCATTCGACACCTTGTACAAACGAACGATCGATTTTTAACTCGTTGAATGGCAGTTGAGCCAGTTTTTCAAACGTCGATGAACCCGTGCCAAAATCATCTATTGAGACAGTGACACCGTTCATCCTCAACTTGAGTAAATTCTTGTACAGGGACGCGCTAGTCTGAAATGTATCTCGCTCTGTAATTTCAATGGTGATTTGTGATGGGTCAATCTCGCTCTCTAAACATTGCTGTAAAAAGTAATGAGAGAACGCCGTATCTTCTAAATTTTCATGGTCTACATTGATGGATACGTTTTGCGTCAATCCGCGGTGTTTCATGTCATAAATAACATTACTCAATACAGCTTGAAACAACTCTCCAGAAAGGCGGCAACGCTCTACAATTGGCAAAAAATAATGAGGGGGTAACACACCATAAATAGGATGATTCCAACGCGCGAGCGCTTCATACCCAAGCACTTCCCCACTTTGCACATCGACTAAAGGCTGGTAATAATTTTTCACTCGCCCTTCAGCCAGAGCAAACAGGAATTCTTGATCTTCTACTTCAATAGGTTGAGCAAAGCTGACTTGTTTCGCTTTTTCATCTTTTATTTTACCCAACAAATCAACGACTTCATTTTCATCGTATGGCTTAGGCAGCTTCCCCAATACTTCAAAACTAAATCCCTCGCACATGGCTCTTACCGCAGAAATAATGGTCAATTCCATTGCACTGACCAGTACAACTTGCCCCTGGTACTGGACTTTATCGAGCATTTCCATCATATCGATACCGTCTTTCCCGGGCATTTGGATATCACAAAAAATTACGTCAAAATGTTGTTCCTGCACACTCTGAATAGCAGCATCCACACAGTTAAAAGGGATGACTTGCGCGCAATAGCGATCCAATATTTGCGAAAGTATTGTGGTTTGTAGCGGATGGTCATCAATCACCATCACATTAAGTTGTGTATTCATTTGTCTCTACCCAATAGTTTATGTTTTCGATCTCCTGCTCGATTCGTAAAATTAGCTCCGCTGTTCGCCTGTCAAACTCCGCAGCAGTAACTCGTTCTGCCTCAATACAAAGCTCAGCCAGCATGCTTACCCCTATCGCCCCAACCGCTCCTTTGATGCCATGAATGACCCGTTTTTTGTCTCGCTCAGTCGATGCGGCGTTTAAGTTTTTTATATCTGTAGACATTGATTGACTAAACACGCGCGCAATCTCTTTTGCGTCCTGTGCTTTGAACCGTTTAATCCAGCCGGGCAGCCTACCCCTCTCTTTTTCGCCAATAAATGGAATCAAAACGGTTTTTAATTGATTAAGGTCATAGGGCTTGTAGAGCACGTCATCAATGCCGATATCCTGTGTACGTTCAATGGCAAGACGAGCATCTTCTGCTGTCACACCGATGATTGGAATTGCTTTAAATTCGGAGCTTTTCACGTACCTAACAAGCTCATAGCCATCCATTTCTGGCATATGAAAATCGGTCAGCAGCAACACAACGTTTTCATCTTGGTTGATGTATTCCCATGCTTCGCGGCCGTTGTTCACAATGACAGGTTCGATTCCAAGTTCATGAAGCTGCATTGCTATCACGCTTTGGTTAATGGGATTATCTTCTGCGACCAGTACCGTGCCGAGGACCCAAGAAACCACTTCTTGATTTACGTCACTAAGCTTGGTTTCTTGCTGCGTTTGGCTGAGCAAATTGAACAATGTATCTGGATATTGAATCTCTCTTAGCGTAAGACTGCCAAGTACCCTTTGTTCGTCACGCAGCATTAGGCCATTAAAACTGGCATCGCTGTCGTGTATAGGGTGAAGGTTCGCCACCATTGTTTTTAACGTCGCTGGACGCATTTTCCACGCGTCACACCACTGACGAATATTAAGTGGTAAGCTCTCGCTATACGTCCAGTTCAAACAAACGTCTGGCTCAGAGTCGCAATGCTCAATTGGCAGTCTGACAGTAATCGTCGTGCCCAAGCCAAATTGTGAATCGATGTAGAGCACGCCGCCCATGCAGTCGATCAATCGGTCAACAATGCTCAGCCCCAATCCAGTACCGCCATATTTACGCGTAATAGTGTCATCCGCTTGAACAAAAGGATTGAGAATGCCTTCGAGTTGGTCATCCGTCATGCCGATACCTGAATCCGCCACTTTCAAAATAAGCTGCTTTTCATGAAGAATGACACTGATTCCAACCTCGCCTTCCGCAGTGAATTTCACCGCATTGGAGAGCAGATTGGTGGTAATTTGCACCAATCGCAGCGCGTCGATTTCAATGAAAGCATTCGAAAATGGTTTGATTGTCACTTTGTAATCCAAACCTTTCGCGAGCGCTCGTGGTTCAAAGCTTCGAAACACATCGCACAAGGTTTTAAGCAAGTCGGTCTTAGCTGGGGCGACGGTTAAGTGCCCTGCTTCTAACTTTGAATAATCCAGTACTTCGTCTACTAGCGTATTCAAATGATTGAGCGAGCGTATGGCTTGGGCAATTAACTCGCGATTTGAATCTGCCGTCACTTGGTGATTTAGCAGATCGAGGATGCCGTGTGCTGCCGACAATGGCGTTCTTAATTCGTGACTCATGGTTGCCAAAAAGTTTTCGCGCGCACGTACCGCGGTTTGCGCTTCTTTTTGCGCATCGATTAACGCCTGCTCACGTTCTTTTTGCTGGGTAATATCTTGAATAACCGTCAGTACAAACTTGTTCTTACCGCTAGGAGAAGCGATGACTTTGCGTTCTCGATATACATGTTTAATATCAAGTTCACAGCCCGACGAGGCAACCTCTTCTGAAACACGCTTTCCAGCAATAACAGTGGTCAGTTCATCAAAATTATTCACCAGAGGAGCGTGCGTAGAATCACTTTTCAACTTACATTGTTGGCACTGTTTACTGTTGTAGTTGGCACAATTGCTCATCTCCATATGGTTATTTTCACTATGGATAAAAACCAAGCTATTGATCTCTTTGATGATGTCCATCAGCCATTGCTTTTGCGCTTCCTCATTGTCAGCATTAAATTCGGCTAACCTCACTTTAAGTCGCATGTGAGATAAGGTGAAATACGCCGCAATTAACATGAGACAGAATATGAATGAACCAGCAACAACAAATGTAGCGATCTGCTCCGCGTCATAGCCATAAGTCAGTTTGAAGCTTCGGTGAGAACGCTGCAGTTTTTCGATCTCGTTAGAATCAATGGTTTCGATGATGCTGTTCAACATGTGTTGCAGTTGTGTATTGTGGTTTGCAACCGCAAATGCATTAGAGAACGTCAAAACGTCCTCCGCATTGATCACCAAGCCATCGACTTGATCTTGTGCAATCATGTTGTGAACGATGTCGTCAGGAATGTAAGCCACATCCAAAACGCCCGATTTCAAATCGGTAAGCAGCTTTTTCAAATCATCATAATGATCAACTTGGCCTTGCTGCCAAGTGCCCAAATGAACTAACCCTTGCTTTTTCAAAGTGAGCAGAATACCCGCTTCTTTCAATGCAGATTTATCTCGCTTGCTCTGCTCCGCTTGGATAGCCACGTAATTACTGTGCATGAATGGTTTAGTGAACAACCAATCTGACTTAGGTAGCTCACCCACATAAGAAACGGGGACTATATCGGCATCAAATGCCGTTAATCCATTAGAAAGGCTCGACGTCGGTTTCACATACTTAAAGCTCAAGCCAGTACGAGACTGCAATAAGTCGATGAAGTCTGGAAAGAAACCGTCTAGCTCGCCCGTTTGCGAATCTCGGTAGAGAAACGGATAAGCTTCGTCACTGCTGCTGTAAGTTATCACTAGTTTGTTTTGATGATTACGTCGGTAATCTACCAATAACTTATCACTGATATGGTAAGGATTTTTCGAGGCGACGGAGCGAATATTTTTTCCATTTTGCTCCCACTGAAGGATTTTGTTGATGTCATCGATCAGACTCTGTTTGTCCAACGAAGCGATAAAACTCACCTCTTCGTTTTTCAACCAACTGGGAATATCGACAACCCCTTTTACAATGTCATTCAAATCCAAATATTGGGTAATACCAACATAAGTGTAAATCAGCGCGTTCGCTTTACCTCGCTTAACTTCATTAAACGCCTCTAAACGTGTTTTAACGTAATGTATCTTATCGATACCGCGTTCAGTGAGGTTGTCACAATATACACTGCCCTCAACACACACCCATTTAAGATCACGCGCATCACTATCTCGGTAAGTGGCATTCCGATACCAAACAGCGATAGTGCTCGAAAAAAAAGGCATCGAAAACAAGAAACGCTTTTCTCTTGCTGCTGTTTTACTAAATCCAACCGCACCATCAATCCTCTTGCTTTCGACATCCGCAACTAAAGACGGAATATGCTTGTAAGTCCGAAGTTCTAACTCATAATCCAAAGCTTTAGTAATGTTAGACAAATACTCAAGACTAATTCCGTACGAAGGACCAACGCTACCGTCAAACGAGTCTTTAGCTTCGTCTTGCGCAATAACACCAACGATGACCTTCGGTTTAGGACTCTGTTTGGCCGTTGAGCAAAAAGAACTCGCTAAAAAAATTAAGACGACGGACGATACCGTAATACTTCTAAGAATACTGAGCATGACTGCTTCCTCTGAATGGAAGCTCAGACTAGTTTTTGTCAGATAAAAGTCAAACTTTGCTCAATAGCGAAATAAAAATAAAGCTTTGATATAAAACCAAAAAACCAAAATTCGTCAGAACAATCTGACAACACAATCCACCTTTGACTACACAGTGTTTGCGTTCGGTCTCTCACCCAGACGGATATTCACTGCGAGTCGGTATACATAAGGGATGTGTGCTTTTAGGTTTGCACGCCATAGCTTTTTACTTTCATCTTGAATGATTCATCATCATTCCATGATAAACTGGCGTATTAACATGAAAGAAAGCTCAACTCCGCGGTTTCGAGCAGCTTGAAGTAAACACAGTTTTAGAAAATGCGTTCTAGTATTGTGTCACTCAAGATTCACATTGCTACTTTTACAACCGCTGGAGCATTAGAAAAATTAAGGTATTAAATTCAAATGGTTAATAACTCAATCCAGTGGTTTCCTGGCCACATGCACAAAGCACGTAAAGAGATCGAAGAAGCAATCCCTCAAGTGGATGTGATCATCGAAGTACTGGATGCTCGTATTCCTTTCAGTAGTGAAAACCCTTTGATTTCTCAAATCCGTGGTGACAAACCTGTCGTTAAAGTTTTGAACAAACGTGATTTGGCCGATCCAGAATTAACTCAACTGTGGATTGAGCACTTGGAGCAAGAGCAACATGTAAAAGCAATGGCGATCACGACTTCTGAACCACAAGAAGTGCATCGAATCATGGAGCTTTGCCGCAAACTTGCCCCACACCGAGAAGAAATTGGTAAAAACATTCGCACCATGATCATGGGCATCCCAAACGTTGGAAAGTCGACGATCATTAACACCCTCGCAGGTCGAACAATCGCTGTAACAGGTAACCAACCCGCGGTTACACGTCGTCAACAACGTATCAACCTGCAAAATGGCATCGTATTATCTGATACTCCAGGAATTTTATGGCCAAAAGTGGAAAATCCACACAGTGGCTTCCGCCTTGCGGCTACCGGCGCGGTAAAAGATACAGCGATGGAATATGACGAAGTCGCATTCTATACCATTGAATACCTAGCAGCTCATTATGCAGACAAGCTTAAAGAGCGTTATCAAATTGAAGAGCTTCCAGAATCAGATATCGAGATCATGGAAGAAATTGGTCGTCGCCGCGGTGCACTACGTGCAGGTGGACGTGTTGACTTGCACAAAGTATCAGAGATCTTATTGCACGAACTTCGTCAAGGCACTTTGGGCCAAATTACATTAGAACGCCCAGAAATGATCACTCAAGAACTGATTGAAGTCGAGATTGAAACCGCCCGTAAAGAAGAAGAGAAAGCGAAGCGTAAAGAAGAGCGTCGTAAGCGCTATTTACGTAATAAGCGATAAGCTTGTCTCTTATCTACTCATGTTTCAAGGCGCGATTTTCGCGCCTTTTTTGTTATCTAATGCGCCCATTTTTTTCACTTTTCAAACTTTATATTCCTCATCCAAAATCCCAGATATGAAGCACGAAAAAACACCGAAAAATCGCCGTATAAACTTTAAGCACAAACTAGTTTAGACCCCGGGCCCCTATAGAGTTACAGCCACCATCCAACCCTCAAATGTCGAGTTTGCAAGGGTCTGCAAACTTATGCAACCTGGTTAGTGACACTCTCCCCAAAATCCGCAATATGAATAAGTGTCAGCGCTGGCGTTTTTCCATATGAAGAAGAGATTTATTATGAGTGAAACTATACAAAGCAAACCACTTCCCTCCTTTATCGAGGAACGCCTAGATTTTTATATTCAAGATCTAATCGAACCAAATGAGAACAAAAAACACCTTGTTCTTGGTAAACGCCCACCGTGTAATGCCGTCGTCCTGCAAAGCAATGATTACCTTGCACTGTCTCATAATAAGGAGATTCAAAACGCTCATCGTGATGCGATTTCCCAGCACGATGACAACGTCGTGATGTCCGCGATTTTCTTACAAGATGATGAATCGAAACCTGCATTTGAAACGCAACTAGCCAGTTTCGTTGGTATGCCTAGTTGTCTACTTTCTCAATCTGGTTGGGCTGCGAATGTCGGTTTATTGCAGACTATTTGTGCACCGAACATACCTGTGTACATTGATTTCTTTGCACATATGTCTTTGTGGGAAGGCGCACGTATTGCCGGAGCACAAATTCATCCGTTCATGCATAACAACACCAGTCACCTAAGAAAACAAATTTCACGTCACGGTTCAGGGATCATTGTTGTGGATTCGGTTTACAGCACTATCGGGACCATCGCTCCTCTACGTGATATCTACGAAATAGCACAGGAGTTTGACTGCGGCCTGGTTGTAGATGAATCACACTCTTTAGGTACACACGGTCCACAAGGTGCGGGGGTACTGCAGGGTCTTGGCTTAACTCATAAGGTAGATTTTATTACCGTTAGTCTTGCCAAGACATTTGCTTATCGTGCTGGCGCGATTTTAGGCCCAGAAAAACTGGCGAAGACGCTTCCGTTTGTGGCGTACCCTGCAATATTTAGTTCTACCGTATTACCGCAAGAGATCATTCGGCTAGAGAAAACACTGGACGTCATAAGAAAATCAGATGATAAGCGAGATATTCTGTTTGAAAGAGCCAAGTCTTTAGCCGTTGGTTTAAAACGCATTGGATTTACTATTCGCAGTGAATCACAAATTATCGCATTAGAATGCGGCAACGAGAGAAACACTGAGCGAGTCCGCGATTTTCTCGAAGAGCGAAATGTTTACGGCGCAGTGTTTTGCCGCCCTGCAACTGGAAGGAACAAAAACATCATCCGTTTTTCAGTCAATGCCGACATGACAGCTGCTGAAGTTGATCATGTACTCACTGTCTGCCAACAAGCATTTGCACACCCTGACTTAGAGTTTGTGTAAGTTAGTGTGTAGATAAAACTAAAGAGCTCAACAGTTTTGCTGAGCTCTTTATTCGTGTTATTCGTTGTGAGCAACTCGCCTCAAGAAAACAAGCCGCGAATGATTAGATCCAGTTTGCGATTTTATCGAACAAGCGATTTTTATCCGCCGGTTTTACGATGAAGTCAGACATACCCGAAGACCCAATTTTGTCCAACGTGACAGGTGAACTATCCCCTGTATGTGCAATAATAGGTACCGACGCATAGTTTTTATCCGAGCTTCTAATTCGCCTAGACGCTTCTACACCATCCATAATTGGCATTTCGATATCCATCAGAATGAGATCAACATCTTCTTGCTCTAGTGTATCCAGAGCCTGCTGCCCGTCTTCTTTCTGAATCACTTCAAAGCCTTGCTTTTCAAGTAACATTGCCGTGAATTTACGCAAAGATTCATTATCATCCACGACCATAATTGTGCGCTTATTTGAATTATCTAACGTCACCGAGGCCGTTGGTGTCGATACATAGCTTGAATCATATAAGAGACGCTCAATAGTTGGTTTAGTATTCAATAACCAGGCTTGCGTTTCGATCCAAATAGGTTCATATGCAGCCTTACGTGCTCTCTGAGTCGGATGATGCTCAAAAAGATAAACGATGCGTGCTTCAGTGAAAGACAAGAGAGATTCTAATCTATCCAATTGGTTTGCTCTTGGAGCTAAGCTCTCAAGATCGATAAAAATCAGATCGAATTCGAACTCGTACTCTTTCTTTTTGAGTACTTGGTTGGCATCTAAAATCGTCGAGTCAAAGCCCATAAAACGGCTAATATCTGTTACTTTAGACACCAAGATATCTTGGCTAGTCACCGTTAGAATGGTTTTGAGTTTAGTCAGATCGTTTTTGATTTCATTAACGGTATCAGATGTCGTTAGTGGGAAAGTTAATGTAAATTGAGACCACTCCCCTAACTGAGATTGACACTCAATGTTCCCCCCAAATGAACGCATGACTTTTTTACAAAACGGTAGACCCAAACCATAACTTCCTGATTTGCCGGTGGTGTAAAAGTCTTGAAAGATATTGCGTAGAACATCAGGAGCAATGCCAGCACCATTATCGGTTACAACAATTTGATTAAAGCGTTCTGAACTTATCATGGATACATGTATGTGAAAATCTTCAGATTTACGGTGATGGAAGGCATTCTTGAAGAGGTTATACATAACGTATTTAAGTAACGTATCACTACCTAGAAACTCAAACTCACTTCTCGCATCCAGCGATATGGCAAATCGATCAGTGGCACGTTTATAACTGAAGCTTTCAATTGCCTGTTCAACGACCGAGTGAACTGAATATTTTTTGAAGCTAGAACGAGAAACTCGATTTTCATCAATCGAAGTTAGCAATAAATCGATGGTTTCATTACCCGATTGGATAATGTTCATTGCATCCTGACTCACTTCACGTAATAAGGTGACATCCTCTACACTCATGACGTACTGCTCTTTTCCTGCCTCTTTCATGTTGGGCAAGATCGACTGGATAACATCTATTGAAGTGCAAAGCCCACTCAACGGGTTACGCATTTCATGTGCAATCCCTGCCCCGAATGATTTTGCCAGCGAGACTTTCGCTTCATGTTCAACTTGGTTACGAAAATAGAACAAATTACCGAAGACATAAATAAACAGAAAGATTGGCACATGAGTCCAATCCATGGTCAAGTCAAGATGGAACCCTTTTGCAACCCAAGCGAAGAATGTTGCTAAACCTATCCCAGCAAAGGTTTGAGCAAACATGACCCTAGTAACATGAACCAGTAAAATGTGTAAGAAAATTGCAGACATAAACGACATAACCCATACATTGGACCAGTCATTCATCAGTAACATATAAAAAAAGAAAAACGGTAAGCACAGCGTTATCGTCACTTGGTAGTAAATAGGAACATAATCTCTCCAAGTCGATGATAAGCGGTTTCTAAAAATGATGCCGAAAAACAATAACGAGCAAAACAATCTAAGAGGTAAATTTTCATAAGCCTGTGGAAAGGCAAACTCCCAGACAAAGTAGTACAGCGGAAAGCCAAGAAACCCCATCCAGCCAACGAGAGTTAGGTTTGGTTCTGCATATTGATAAACCTTACGTATCGAGTCCATATAATCTGTTTTGCTTACTCCGCCTGACGCACAACAATGTGATTTTGATTCACTTTTATCATTTTATTATTAACTAATTATATATTAATCATCATTTATAAGCAGCGCGAAATGACGTAAACAGCTCGCAATACTTAGCTTTAGTTTCAATCTTTTAAGACAGCTGCACTTGATTTACAACCAAATAAACAAAGTTGCATATAGTTTAGTGTAATTTTGCGATAATCGCTCTGTATCCAATTGGATGTTAATCTCATTTTGTTCTAGAAACTTAAGTCGCGCCTTTGGCACGGCTTTCCAACGATTTAAAAACAGCACTCACCGCATATAGCGCGGTGACAAACAATTGGCTTGGTGTGTGTCATGAATTCTTTCCAGATAAAAAATGTCATTTTTGATGTAGGTAATGTATTGGTACGCTGGTCTCCAGTAGAAATCGTTCGCTTAACATTTGGTGGTTCCGTAGAGTCAGAGAAAATGGCTCAGATGCTATTTTCATCACAAATCTGGAAAGATTTAAATAAAGGGACGATCTCCGAAAGGGGAGCAAAACAGCGTTATCAACGTGAACACCAAGTAACGACGGAAGAAATGGACCGCTTCTTTTATTATGTAAAACACACTCAAATACTACTTTACGGCAGTATAGAGCTGTTAAAACGAGTAAAAAGTGCCGGATATGGCGTATATGCGCTCACAGACAACATCAACGAAATTGTGGAACATCTTCGTACTACCTATGAGTTTTGGCCACTGTTTGATGGAGCAATCATCTCTTCTGAAGTTCAATTACTAAAACCACAAGCGGAGATCTACCAAACTCTACTTTCAAAGTATCAGCTTAACCCCGAAGAGACAGTATTTATTGATGACATGCCTTACAATGTTGAAGGTGCCCGAGCAGTTGGCATGGCTGCTATTCAGTTTGAAAATGCTCAGCAATGTGAGCTCGAACTAAAAGCCATGGGGGTTAACTTCTAGAAAGCTTGTAATAAAACATAACGTTAGGGTGCATAAACAAAAAAGAGCAGTGTTGAGACTGCTCTTATCTAATATTTTAGAACGCTAGGTTAGGAGTAAATCACGTTTTCCTCAATCCCACTAACTAATGACTGGGCGTTCTTCCAACGGAATACTTTTTCTAACACCTCTTTGCCATCAGGTGCGCGCCAAGTTCGCTCTTGATCCTCTTGTCCACCAATGTGGCGATAGAATTCAATCGCAGAAATGTTTTGCGACACAACTTCTAAATAAAGACCTGTGTCTTTAAAGTACTGCTGTTGCCATTCTGCGACAGCAAGTAATAGCTGCTTACCAATACCACGACCACGGTAACTGTCATCAACATGCAATGCGTCAATAAAGGTTCCACGCTCGAAATCATGGTTGCCGAACACACAAACAAAGCCAAGTAGCAAACCTCCCTCCTCCGCCAAGACAATGTGCTGATTGAATGGTGGGTTGGTCAAACGGGTTTGCCAAATCAGTAGTTTGTCGTCAATCGCTTCTTTCTCAAGATAGTTATCACTAAGAATGCCACGGTAATGACGCTTCCAGCTATCCGCATGAAGATGCGCAATGCGCTCGTAGTCCTTATATTCCGCTAATCGTAAATCCATTACGTATTCCTATTTTCTTACATTTTTGCTTCTTTATAGAGTCTCGGTATATTCCACCTTTATAACACTTGTTTCTTGGCAGATTTTATACACCTTAAGCCAGAGCTCGTTTTTTAATACTACTCATTATTCAATTAAAAGCAAAATATCCCATCAAGTTCCTTAATCTACACCCAAAGGAATAGTCACATTTGTCTAACTTTAATTTGACTTACATGTGTACGCTGATATTCTGGCGAACAGTTGTTAGCTCAAAGTTAGGGATACACCTGTGACTCAAAACAAACCACCTGTTATCTGGTTGAATACATTAATATTTTCTGCCAGTTTTGTTCTGACTTTTATTGTAATGCCTTGGTATGCATATCATTTTGGACTAGGTTGGGAACATCTAATTTGGGGAGTGATTGCATTTAGTTTTACTAACCTTTCTATTACAGCAGGCTATCATCGTCTCTGGAGCCACAAAACGTACGAAGCTCATCCTATTTTGCGCGCCATTTTTGCGATTGGAGGAGCATTTTCTTTGCAAAATAGTGCATTACATTGGTCTTCTGATCATCGTGTGCATCACAAACATGTCGACAATAACGATAAAGATCCGTACTCAGCCAAGCGGGGTTTTTGGTATTCTCACATTGGGTGGATGTTACGTGATTACAATAAATCAAAGGAAAACGAATATACAAACTGCCGTGACCTAAAGCGCGACAAAATCGTCATGTGGCAGCATAAGTATTATGTTCCACTTGCCCTACTGACTAATATTGGTTTCCCAGTCATGCTCGGACTGATCTACGGTGATATCTGGGGAATGTTATTGGTCGTTGGTGCGGCTCGACTCTTTATGAGTCACCATACGACTTTTTTCATTAACTCCCTCGCACATATTTGGGGTAAGCAAACTTTCACAGACAAAAACACTGCTCGCGATAATGGTGTACTCGCCTTTTTCACATTTGGAGAGGGTTACCATAATTTCCATCATATTTTCGAGAATGACTATCGCAATGGCGTGTATTGGTGGCATTACGACCCAACGAAGTGGTTGATAAAGTCATGTTCTTGGCTAGGACTTACATCTAAGTTGCGCACAACGCCTACATTTAGAATTGAAAAAGCCCGTGCGAGTCAACTTTTGAAGAAAGCAAGAGAAAAGCTAGAATCGAAACCGAATACGCAAACGATCCTCGATCAACTACAGCACGAGTTTGATACTCTAGTTCATCACATGCAGGAATACTACGAGATGCGCAAAGAAGTACTCGGTGCCAAAACTGCCAGTGTGGTAAAAAAATACGAATGTTCTGTAACGAAAATGAAGTACCAGCAAATTAAAGCAGAGTTCGAACGGCAGCAACGTAGTTGGAACCTTATGGTTCGTCGATACGCATAGTTTATCCTCATTCTTACGATTACTTAGCTTCGCTTCGGCGAAGCTTTTTTGTTGTGAAGAGTGTTTTCCAATAATTGCTTACTGAGTAAAGTCTTTTTCCTATTGTGAATCAATTCACTCTTTATTCATTCACTTTCCTAGTCATATTTTCCTTCCTATAAATAGCTTCAAACCAGCACATAACACTTAGAAAACCAAATTCCAACAATACAATCTAACGAAATTATTTATTAAATTATTATTTGTCTCAGATCATGCAAGCCCCATATTTGTCTCGTGCCACAGCTAAGAATTCTGTAAATTCCTTGTCATAAACTGAAACAGTTTCTTTCTTTTTTACATAACATTCGGAGATCCCTATGTTAGAGCTCTTAATTGGCTTAGTGGTTACCATTGCGGTGGGTTACTTTATTGTCAAAGGCTATAAAGCTGCGGGCGTGTTACTGACAGCTGGTATTGCTTTACTTCTTATGACTGGCGTTTTGGGGCACGACGTGCTGCCGTCAAAAATCACCTCAACTGGTAACATGGTGACAGATGCGCTTGAATACGTGAAATACATGCTTCAATACCGCGGTGGCGGTCTTGGTATGCAAATCATGCTGCTTTGTGGTTTTGCGTCATACATGACTCATATCGGCGCGAACAACGTGGTAGTGAAACAGTTCTCTAAACCGCTTTCTGTCATCAAGTCTCCTTACGTCCTTTTGGTAGCGGCTTACATTGTGGCGTGTTTAATGTCTCTTGCGGTAAGTTCTGCAACAGGCCTTGGCGTACTATTAATGGCGACATTATTCCCAATGATGGTCGCGATGGGCATTTCTCGTCCAGCAGCCGTTGCAGTGTGTGCCTCTCCAGCGGCAATCATCCTTTCTCCTACTTCTGGTGATGTTGTTATCGCAGCAGAAAAGTCTGGTTTAGAGCTTGATGTGTTTGCGGTACAAACTGTGTTGCCTGTTTCTATTTGCGCAATCATCGTCATGGCAGCGGCAGCGTTCTTCTGGAACAAATACTTAGATAAGAAAGAAAATACACCAATGGAAAAAATTGATGTATCAGAGATCAAAGCTGACGCACCAGCGTTTTATGCAGCTCTTCCTTTTCTACCTATCATCGGCGTTTTCCTATTCAACGGTCGTACCATTCCAGGACTTAGTCTAGACATCTACACTATTGTGGTTGGTTCGATTTTCCTTGGAGCTCTGATCCATTATGTTGTAAATAAGTTCGATGGTAAGAAATCACTAGAAGATTTAGATTCTTGTTACGCAGGCATGGCTGACGCGTTCAAAGGCGTTGTGATGCTTTTGGTTGCCGCTGGGGTTTTTGCACAAGGTCTGATGTCTATCGGAGCTATCGATAACCTACTTCATCTAGCAGATAATGCTGGTGCAGGCGGCGTTGCTTTAATGCTTATTCTAACTGCATTGACAGTTGCAGCAGCAATTGCAACGGGTTCGGGTAACGCGCCTTTCTATGCGTTCGTGGAGTTAGCACCATCTTTGGCTGCGAAAATGGGATTAAACCCTGCTTTCCTAATTATCCCGATGCTTCAAGCATCAAACCTAGGCCGTACTATCTCACCAGTATCTGGCGTAATCGTTGCGACATCAGGTATGGCAAACATCAGCCCGTTTGAGGTTGTAAAACGCACATCCGTTCCAGTTCTAGCAGGCCTTATCACGGTGATTATTGGGACTATGGTGCTTGTTCCAATGAGTGCCTAACGGTATTGCCACGATCAAACTAAAAGCAATATCCGAACAAAATTACGTTTAATTAAAAACGCCAGCAAATGTGCTGGCGTTTTTTTATTCTAATGTGTTGATTTACGCTGACTTAAATCGGTCAGGAATCTTAGTGATGCTCTCTCTGTAGCTAAACCATAAGTAGGTAACGGCAAGCGAAAAGAATAAATATGAAAGTGCGAATACGATTGGAGACGTGATTAATTCCGCGGACATTCCCCACATCACACCGACTACGGTTATCGTCAACTTAGAAAGCATACCGCAAATGAGTAGGAATAAAGCAAGCTGTGGAAAGCGCGAGCTGCGAAATGCGAAGAAATAACAGCTACCTACCGCTAAAGAAGCAATAGATAAGCCCAACATAAATGAATGGATGTGGTCTGCTGATGCGATACCAGCGGATACCGAAGCCATGAGTAATAGGAACAGTTTCATAAGTCACCTCACAACAAATCTAAAAAGCATCCCTTCATAAATGAAAACTCATTTTTCACTATATTCTGCGCCTAAAATCAGCAATTACAAGTTACTTTTTTGCTCACTTAATGAACATAAAAGCTAATCAGCTTCAATTATTACAAAAGGTTAACAATTAAAAATTAAGAAACCCTTTGCATCTGATACTTACGACAGTTAGATGATAAATTCGCCATTTTTGTTACAGATGGTTAACATGGAAACATTTAGAAATTTTTTATTTGAAATGTGAACTGTGCACTCAACAGCGTAAAACCTCTCTGTCTTGACTCATCATTCGTTATTAGCGAACAAAAAATATCACTTTTTTACAACGTTCTTACTACATACAAAACCATGAATTCACATCCACTTTTAATGTTGCAAATTATTTTATCAGTAACCGTAAAAAGAGATTCCAATCACATATTTATTGGTTATAATCCGCGCTCATTGCGTTAAACGTTGAAAAACGCAAACTAATTTTGAGAAAAAACATCTTTAAACCAACCTTCTTTGCGGCATTGCCAATAAGAGGAAAAACTGAGAATAAAAATGAGCAAGATTGATAAAGCTATGCGCATCCTGTTAGCAGGGTTCTGTATCAACCTTTGTCTTGGCATCCTGTATGCTTGGAGTGTATTCAACAAGGCACTGGTAACTGAATCAGGCTGGAGTGCTGCAGAAGCTTCTGCACCTTACGCAACTGCAACCATCACTTTCTCTATCTGTCTTCTTATTGCAGGTATTCTTCAAGACCGCATGGGCCCTCGAATGATCCTTATCCTAGGTACTGTTCTTACAGGTCTGGGCATGATCGCTTCTGGCTTTGTGAACTCTCCACTAATGTTGAACATTACATTCGGCGTGATCACAGGTGCAGGTATCGGTTTTGGTTACGCATGCCTATCACCTTCTGCGATGAAGTGGTTCCACGCTTCGAAGAAAGGTATGGTTAACGGCATTATTGCGGCAGGTTTTGGTCTAGCGGCTATTTACCTTGCGCCAGTAACTTCTGCGCTAATAGACAGCATGGGCATTCAAACTAGCTTTATGGCTCTTGGTGTTGGTATCCTAGCGATTGCGGTTCCTCTTGCAGCAACCATCAACAACCCACCAGCAGACTACACACCTGCGGAGCCTAAAGTAAAAGAAGGCCAAGCACCTAAAGCGGTGAAAAAGTCAGATGACTTAACTTGGAAAGCAATGTTGAAAACGCCACAGTTCTACTCTCTATGGATCATGTACGCGTTTGCAGCTTCTGTTGGTCTAATGATCATTGGTAACATCACGACAATCGCAAGCGTTCAAGCAAACTTGCCAAACGCGGTTTACCTAGCGTCTATTCTTGCTGTATTTAACTCTGGCGGTCGTGTTGCCGCGGGTATGCTTGCAGATAAAATCGGCGGTGTTCGTACGCTTCTACTTGCGTTCGTTCTACAAGGCGTAAACATGGTGCTGTTCGCGACGTTCGACTCTGAGTTTACACTGATCATCGGTACAGCAATCGCAGCGGTAGGTTACGGCACACTTCTAGCGGTATTCCCTACTCTAACGGCTGAGTTCTACGGTCTGAAAAACTACGGCACTAACTACGGCGTGCTTTACACAGCATGGGGTATCGGTGGTGCAATCGGCGCAGCGGTTGTTGGTTTCTCGATGACAAATGGCGACGGCTACACCTTGGCTTACACAATTTCTTCAGCAATGATGGCAGTATGTATCGTACTAGCGTTCATCACTAAGCCATTGTCTGAAGCGAAAGTAGCACAGCTAAAAAACGCATAATTGCGAATTGATTTGATAGCAAAAAGGCTTAACCTATGGGTTAAGCCTTTTTTTGTTATCGGTCGTTTATGGAAAGCCCTATCGAACTTGCACCAGACTACTATCTAGAGAACTTCTTTAAGCTGACTCATCACGCAGTAACTTGGTACAGCGATTTACTGACCAAGGAAGAACACGCATGGCTTTGCTCGTTTGATTCTTTGAGCAAACACGCCCAGTGCCTTTTGGTACGTTTATACAGCCGAAAGGGATGTTGGTTTCGAAGTGATAAGCTGAGTTATCAAGAAATACCTTCTATCAATGAAGCGCTGGCGGAATTGAGTCAAC
Source organism: Vibrio sp. Vb2960 (assembly GCF_033337665.1). NCBI lineage: Bacteria > Pseudomonadati > Pseudomonadota > Gammaproteobacteria > Vibrionales > Vibrionaceae > Vibrio > Vibrio sp. Vb2960. The sequence goes on from NZ_JAWORD010000018.1 coordinate 99,518, forward strand.
ATGAGTTTGTAGCCCTTTCCCCACCCCTTTCTCATCAAGAGTTAGCGGCCAATTTACTGACCAAACCAGAAATCTCTGCGCTTTATCCCGAACTGCCGAAATCACTCAAGAAAGACGCCCTTGTCGAACGTTTGAGTAATACGGAATTTGATCGTATAGAGAAGCTTGAGTTTACGATCGTCAAACTCAATTCAGTTCATATGATCGACGTGTTGCTCACTCTGTTTTTTGCCAACACCCATCAAGACTTAAGTCAGTTTGTGCTTGATGACTTAGGTTTGCATCAGTTCGAGCAATATCAATTGAGTAAAGTGCGCCGTTTCTTTGATTCACGTGAGCAAATAGACCGTTTAATTGAACTGAGCCAGTTGGCCAACCTGTACTGGCAATTTGACCGAAAAGACAAAGCCAATCTCGACTTATTAATTGAGGCAATGCCTCAGCCCGTTAAACACCGTTACGTAGATCGTAAACGCGAGCACATGTTGAATGACATAGCACGTGATTACGAACGGCTTAATGATCTAGAGACCGCCCTGTCTCTATTTGGCCAAACTCAACTCACACCGAGCCGAGAACGACGCGCACGTATCTATGACAAATTAAACCATGATGATTTATTTGGTGACATTGTCACAGATATGCTTAACTCACCGATCGATGTGTCTGAGCTCGAAGTTGCACAAAAACTTGAGCAACGGTTAAAACGAAAACAAGGCGAGAAAGTGCCAAGAGTGACGAAGCCAACCTGTACGGAATACCGCCTTGAACTGGATTTATCTCAACAGAGAGTCGAACTCGCCAGCAAAGCGTATTTTGAGTCCTTAGGCTGGACTGTATTTTACGCCGAAAATGCACTGCTTAATGCATTACTTGGTCTCACTTTTTGGGATGCGATTTTCGCTCCCATCGAAGGCGCATTCATCAATGCCTATCAACATCGTCCTCTGGATTTGTACCATTCTGATTTTGTTACCAAGCGCCAAGCTTTGATAGATGCGGCGTTTGACGAATTGGAAACGGGTAACACTCATACGTTATTGACAAAGTACGATGAGAAGTTTGGTATCAGCAATCCATTTGTGCATTGGAGCTTAATAAGTAAAGAACTACTCGAAACAGCACTCGATACAATCCCAACTAACATGTTGATGGCGCTATTTAAAATACAATTGAGTGACCTAAAGCTTTACCGCAATGGGATGCCTGATCTGATTGCTTTTAAAGGAAACGAGTTCGAATGGATTGAAGTAAAAGGGCCGGGCGATAAACTCCAGGATAACCAATGGCGTTGGATTAAAGAGTTTACTCGCCTTAATGTGCCATTTGCGGTGTGTTACGTCGCCGCAAGTTAACTCTCTTTATATAAAGAGCTTGGCGCATATTCATTAAAACAATTTCTTTTTTACCGCACCTTGCTCTTTTTCTGAAATATTTTTGTTTCTTCACGATCACTTCACGCTTCATCACACACAATGCGCTTCTACTCATTAAGTTGATTTGAAGAGGCAAAATAAAATGAACAAAACCATTCTTGCGTTACTCGTTACCTGCTCAGTTTCGGTATCTGCGGCTCCTTATGTAGGTCTGGAATATGGACTAGGTACCACTGACCATGACTTGGAACCTCACTTTTCATCTGAAAATGTAACACTTAATCCAGAACTTGAGGATGGTATCTTCTCAGGTTTTATCGGTTACTCGTTTAATGACAATTGGGCAATTGAGCTAGGTTACAGCCAGTTTGACCTTGATGACGGCCGTTCTAAGAACCTTGGTATCAAGACAATTGATGGCAAAGATTACCATCATGAAATGGATTGGGATTCCTCTATCACAGCCAAACAAGTCTCGCTAGCACCAGTGTTTAGCTATACATTAAGTGATAAATGGACAACAAAATTCAAAGCGGGTTTAACTTACACGCAATACGACGCCAAGGTTGCTCAACATCAAGAATATGAGCTTGTCGCGAATGACGATGTGGAAATAAGCAACACGCTTTTCCATAGCTCTGAGAAGAGCAACGAGTTAGGCGCAATGTTCTCTGTGGGCGCGGAATACCAAGTGTTGTCAAAGCTCACCATTGGCGCAAACGCTAAATACCAACTAGACAGCTACGCAAACACTGCATCCTTTAACGTAGGCACAACTTATTACTTCTAATATCAGGAGAGGATAATGAAAAGAGTATTTTTAACATCCATGCTTGCCCTACTTTCAAGCTCGGCTTTCGCCGCGTTTAATGGTCCAGAAGTCAGTGCAATCAATACGGTGAAAGAGGCGCGCAACGCAACCGACGACAGCGCTGTAGTGCTAACCGGGCATATTGTTCAATCATTTGGTAACGAGACTTACTTGTTCAAAGACAACACTGGTGAGATCGAAGTAGAGATCGACAACGAAGATTGGATGGGTCAAGAAGTGACACCAAAAGATACCGTAATGATTCGAGGAGAGGTTGATTCAGATTGGACAGCTACGCAGATAGACGTTGAGACCGTTCAAAAACGTTAAGAAGTTGACTAATACCTCAACAAAAACAACACAGCCACATTTTAGTGGCTGTGTTAAGCAATAATCATGGAAAACGCTCGTTTAGCTAGTCAAGCAAGGACAATCTTGCGGTACGACTAATCGTATACTCTTAGGCTGAACATCAAATCTAATGGTTCTCGAATGATAAGGTTCTCCATCTAAATTAAGAGGCAATGGATTCGGGAAGTCTATCTCCAACCAGCTTGCTCTTGTGTACTTCACAAACTCTCCTTTCTCACTCGGGTTATTGATCTCGTCGATTACTTTAGGCAGCTCATGAGGTAAAAATGGGCGCACCAATGTTAGATCCATCAGCCCATCATTAATCATGGCTTTTGGAGCTAACTCTTGCCCACCTCCAGCAAGGCGCCCATTACAAAACGCACCGAGCAACATTTCTCCCTGATACGCACCACCTTCAATCGTTATTGTTCCGTCATATGGTTTAAAGCCAAGTGCTTTTACAACACCAGTTAGCGTGTAAGCTCCACCGCCAAGAAAGTTTTTGAGTTCAACAGGCGTTTCTGCTGTAACTTCTGCACCAAACCCTGCTGTTGCCACGTTAATAAAGCAGCGATCGTTCGCTTTGACGCAATCGACCAAAGCGGACTGCCCCTCAACAGCAAGAGATAAAGACGCCTTAATGGAATTAGGTACTTGAATAGCGGTAGCAAAGTCATTGGCGGTACCAAGTGGAATAATGGCTAACTCAGGACGTTTTTCTTTGTCAATTTGAATAATCGCAGAAGCCGCCTCATTGACGGTCCCATCGCCACCAGCGACAACAATACGTTCAATGCCTTCATCAACCGCTTCTTTCACTAGCCGCGGCATGTCTTGAGATTCCCACGTCACACGCACCTGCACGTCGATGCCTTTGTCTCTCATTTTCATGATTGCATCTCTTAACTCTGGATTCCCAGCTTTTTTTCCGTTAAGGATGGCACGTATTGTCTTTTTCATTGCACTTCCTATTGGTTGATGACTTTTCCTGCTTGCTTAATCTGTGAACGCAACCACTGATGGGCGCTGTCGTTTGTGCGACTAGGATGCCAGATTGTGCAAAGCTCATACATTTGTTCATCAAATGGCATTGATAAAGATTTAACATGATAGGTGTTATTGAACAAGTTGATCATCGACTCTGGCATTAAACCAATGTATTCACTACCACAAATAATTGGGAGCATTTCTAGTACGCCTGAGGCTCGATACTTAATCTTTCTCTTATCCAAGTCGACAATGTCATCGGCGTTTAACAAGCTCTTACGACTCTGCCACTGCGAAACCACTACGTGTTCTTCTTCAAAAAATTGTTCAGCCGTAATCTCGTCATTCAGGCGTGGATGCGCTTCGCTACATACCACCACCAAACGCTCGGTAAGTACAGTTTCCAGTTTTAGCACCGTTCTTGCTCTTGGTGTGATATCAATGATCAAATCGTATCGTTGTAACCTCAGATCACTTTCAAAATCTTCCGTAAAAAGCGGATGTACTTCTAATGCAACATTTGGCGCCGACACACGGATTTGTTTCATGACTTGAGGTAGCAACTCAAAGCTTGCAACGGACACACAGGCAATAGAAAACACTCTATTCGACACTTTAGGGTCAAACTCACTAGAGGCCGATAATGTCGAAGTGAAATTTTGTACTGAAGCTAGAAGAGCAGGATAAATATCCATCGCGAACGAGGTAGGCTCGACACCTTTAACGCAACGATGAAACAATGGATCATCGTAGATATCACGTAGCCTTGCTAGCGCTTTACTCACCGCAGGCTGGGTGATGTTTAAACGCGCCGCCGCCCGAGACAAGTTACGCTCTTCATAGATGGCAGTGAAAATGGGAATAAGATTAAGGTCGGTCGGTTTCATGCTATTAAATTTTTCAAAAGTCACTTTCTCTATTTTAATCTAACAGCATGATCCTTCACGTAGCCAAGTGCAATAAATGGGCGGTATCGCTTGTTTTAATGAGTTTTAACTCAATTTTGACGCACTTCATTCACCACATAAACTGGCACCATAGTGCAACGTAAAGCTTGACTTAGGCTTTGCCTAGGTAAGGGGTAAGAAACTCGCTGACTTCCTCGCCGCACAAACCCGTTTCTACCTCTATACCTGCTTGTTTTAGAATCTCGATACCTCGACCACTGTTGCGCGGGGCGGGGTCCAATATGGCTACGACGACTTTGCTTATGCCGGATTTGACTAATGTCACCGCGCAAGCTGGCGTGCGACCAACAAACGAACACGGTTCCAGCGTAACGTATGCCGTCACCGATTCTAACGAGCCTTGATACGCATTCAGCGCTTCCACTTCCGCGTGATTGCCACCAATCGCTTGAGTATGACCTTCAGAAACGATTTGATTGTCTTTCACTAACACGCAGCCAACCGGCGGGTTGGGTTGACATTCAGGAAGCGCATTTTTGGACACTTCCAATGCGCGGCGCATAAACTCTTGGCTCATTTGAACTCTATTCTCTAATAAAAACGAGGCGCTATATTAGCGCCCCGTTTTATTCATTGCCATCTCTTCCAATGACTTTGTCCAGTTCTGGTAACGCTCGCGGAATACGGAATTTAAAGCGTTTTTGTTTGGTCTGGACTTTGCGCCACATCGACTTCAGTAAATGAGCGCTATTTTCACCATTTTGCATTCGCGACGCACTTTTTTGCCACGATTCACTCGTATCGGCTTTGGTCATTTCTAGCTCGGCCGTATTTAAACGCAATTGTTTGTACAATATGGTCCTTGCTTCAGACCAACGTTTAGCCTTTAACAAACGGTGGAACGTCAGCCATGCTGGTGTCGGTCTGTTGCGGTAGTAACGTTTAATGGCTACCAATGAAATAATCACAAAACCCAGCAACACAAGCGTGGAAACAATCCATTCAAAGTACGTTCTGATGAAGGACTTCAACGTGTGCTTCGCGGCAAAAGTTTTGCCCTCTAACATCACCGTTTCCACTTGCTGAGTCTTACTGTTCCACCAACGGAACTCATAATCCGGCAGGGTTAATTCACCACCTTGTTGAATCACGTACACGCTCTCTTCTGTGCGTGTTGACTGGTAATCACCACGTGTTTGCGTATCTGTCAAACGGTGGGGTTGAGGATACGCTTGATAACGGGTTGTTGATTCTCCTTTCAACAAGTCTGGTAGCAATACAGATAGTGAATCTTGAGCCGAAATGGTGATTTTACGCGTGATTGCATCCCCAACTTTGAGTGACTCAGTGGAGGTATCCCACTCTTGCTTTACCTCTACATCTGTTGCAGAAAACCAAGGTGTCTCACCACTCAGCAGGCCCGATGGCAATACGGTTTTGAACTTAATCGGCTGCGTGTAAAGTGTGCCTGACACCTTCTCGCCGTCCGGCGCCGACACCTGAACGCCCACTGCGACAGGTGGAATCACAAAATCACCAGAAGCTTGAGGATACAAAGTCACTTCCCAGCGTTGACGCGACCAAGTTTGTCCCTCTTTTTGCTCAGTAAAGTTGGTTGCTAGTTGATTACGCTGTTTGGCGATAACATTGGGTATTTCAATATTGCCAATTCTCGTACCACCCGTAAACCAACGCGGCGTTGCCACTTCGATGGTTAAAATAACTTGCTCATTGACGCTAAAACTTGGTGTTTTCCGCTTCTCTCCAGCCGTTGGTTGTTTACCAACCCACGCTTGTAACTCAACACCATGCTCTCGTTGAACGTCACGAATATCTTGAGCCAACACACTACTGCTCAGGAGGAAACCGAAACAGATAACTAACCACAAGGGTAAAGCAAAGTGCGTAAAACGGTGGCTTTTCATCATTGCACCGCCTCCTCTGTATTTTCGTTCGCAGTAGAGGTTGATTCTCCGGTTTCTATTGAACGCAATTGAATCTGAAACTTCGCATTTAAGAAGTATTTAGGATCCGCTTCGACTCGCTTTAACCATTTGTCGGCTAATTCTTGGCTACCTAAGATGTCGTCTGCACTTAACGTCTCTTTAATCATCAACTCCGCTGACGTTTTTTCATCCGCCCCTTCTGCGGTTTGAGGGTTATCGCCTAGCTCGGTTGATGCTTCTTGCTCCGTTCCTGCCTGACTCTCACTCATCCGGTTGATGTCCTCTACAATACCACCAATCACTTTCAAGTTATGCTCAACATCCGGTCTTAGCCTCTCGCTTAACGTTGGCTTGTTGGCTAGGGATTTTAACAAGTCACGTGCAGCCAAATATTCACGCTGACGCGCCAATGCACTCGCCGCATTATAAAGACCGTAATCTCGAACCTCTTCGGACGGGTCGTTTTGCATTTCCAAAAACGCACTGTGGGCGAGTTCAAACTCGCTAGCGTAGTAGTACGCCGTCCCTTTGCGTAATGGATCGACAAAGTGTTTTGCAGCTTCTAAATACGCTTGTTGGTTGAACAAACGCTGTCCTTGTTGGTCTGGCGTCAGCCACAAATCCCACCACCATTGCGCCACCTTGTCGAAAGCCGTCACTTTTTGCACAACTTGTGGCTGCTCGGCTTTAACAGAAATGTTCTCCGCCATTGCACTGGTCGGCATCAACAGTGTACCGCTCACCATCGCAATCACACACCATTGCACTAACCACCCTTTTCTAAACCACAGCATCATGATCAGCGCGATTGGGAACAGAAGTTGATACCCCATGTCTTTCCAAGGCATTGAAGATTCGCCATTAAGCTGCATATTGCGCTCAACGTATCGATTCAGTTGCTCGATATCACTATTATCGACGGTCACTTCCACCAATCGACCGTTAGCCTGACTAGCCAGTTCTTGTAGAGAATCCAAATCCATTGGGTTGTTACTCACAATGTCAGCATTCCCTGCCGCAAGAATTAACAGTTGATAAGATTTGCCCGAGAAATACGCTTGGTATTGCTCAATCGTGGCTGGATTAACGCCATCACTCACCAACAGAACGGTAGAGCCTGGTTGACCTTGCAATTGTTGGTCAATTAACGGCAAAGCTTTTTCGGCAAGCTTACCTTGCACGGGCATAATTTCTGGCGTAATGGCCGCCAAAAACGGGTCAAATACTTTACTGTCTTGAGTTATAGGCATCGCGACATGAGCACTGCCCGCAAACACGACTAACCCCGTTTTTCCGCCTTTTCGCACGGCTAGCAAATCGCGTATTTTCTGTTTGGAACGCTCAAGGCGGCTTGGTGGGAGATCTTTTTGCAGCATCGATTCGCTGTTATCAAGCACCACCAGCAGAGAGGCTTTATCTTCGCCAAAGGGGGAAGATTCACGTTGCCACGTTGGGCCTGCACAAATCACAATGGCGATGAACACAATCAGCATCAAGAGCTTAAGCGGCAGTTGCTTACGCCAACCTCGCTCACCTATCGTCAAAGCATTGCGTAAATGTTCGGGCAGAATATCCTTCCAGCTTGGCTTGCTTTCTTCTCGCCAGCGTAACCACACCAAGAAAAACATGGGGACCAAAGCCAGTAACCACAGTGGTCGAATAAAATGAAACTGCGTAAAGAATTGCGTCCAACTAAGAGAATCAAACATCGCTCTCTCCTAATGATGATCGTGTAACAGCCCTTCTTTTGAGTGTTGCGACGCTGAACGCGAGCAAATGCATGATGACCACTAACGCCATCAAGTAATGATGAAGGCTTTGTTTTGGGCGGTATGTGGTGCTTTCGTAAAGTTGAGGTTCCAGTTTGCCAATTTCGTCGTAGGCAGCCGATAGTTCATCACGGTTGAGTGCTTCAAACGCTTCACCGCCGGATTCTTTCGCAATGCGACGAATCGTGTCCATATCCAACGCGGTTTCACCTATCGTTTCCGGATCGCCCATCGCAATGACGTGTACTCTCACGCCTTTGGCTTTCGCAACTTTCGCCGCATCAATCGGTTCAACAAAACTGCCCGTGTCGTTACCATCGGTTAATACAATCGCGACTTTTTCACGGTTTTGGTCTTGTTCTAAAGCACCACGCGACTTATCGCTTTGCTCAAAAACTTTAATCGCTAAGCCAATCGCATCACCAAGATGGGTACTCTGCCCTGCCATTGCCACATCGGTTTGGTTAAGCAGTTCGAGCCACACTTTTTGGTCTGCGGTAAATGGCGTTTGCACGAAAGCAGCATCACCAAAAAGCACCAAGCCTAATCGGTCACCTTTACGAGACTGAACAAACTCCGACAGCACTTCTTTTACCGCATCAAGACGAGAAATTTTTTCGCCTGTACGTGAGGTGAAATCTGGCTCGGCCATGGAGCCCGAAAGATCCACCACCACCATCACATCGCGGCCTAAACTCTCGCGAACTTGAGGCTCGCCTAACACGGTGGGTTTTGCCATCGCACACACCACCAAAAGCCATGAGAGAATTAACGTTGCTCGTTGCCACCAACTCGGGGTCAACTGGCTTGCACCTTCTGATGGCGTCTCGCCAATCGCTTCCACCAGCTGACTAAAAAACGGCACTTTGATCGCCATTTGCTTAGTGCGATATGCGGGCACCAAGTAGTACACCACCAACGGCAAGGGCAAAACCAGAAACCACATTGGGTGAGCAAATTCAAAACCAGACAAACCAGTTATCGATGCAAGAAGATCATTCATGTTGACCTCCCTGATGTGCTTTGCGTTTCAATCGTGGTGATTTATTTGCCGCGCTTTTTTGAGCATCACAACGGTGCTCACTCACCCAGTTTTTCGCACGAGCAATAAGCGTTACTCGCTCTTCGTTGGTTAGCGTAACGCTTGGGTCAACAATACTTTGTAGCCAGCACTTTGAAAGCTCATCGTTAAAAACCATTTGCGAGTTTGCTTGAGAGTCTCTGGTTTGCGGATACAGCGCATCGAGCTTGCGCAGAAAGGCGGTATCAAACAATTTCGCGTTGCGGCTATCAATATGAATCAGCACTATTTTAAGCACAGAGAACAATACTTTTGGCATGTCTTTGTCGCTCGGGTTGATTTGCGAAATCGCCAGTAGTGCTTCTTTTCGGTAACGATTATGCCACCATTGCCGAGCCAAGCGATATGCGAAATATACCAATGCAATGAACGCAACCGCCGCTAAAATTTTCCAGCCAATAGTTTGCGGGTACCAACTCACGCTAGATGGTACGGCCACATCATGCAGCTCTCTGAGTATGTAGGTACTTGGAGGCGTAGGAAGCTCACTCATTTAACGCCCTCCTACCAGTTTTTGGAATTGTTTAATGTGCTCACCTGTCGTATCGAGTTCGATGTGCGGAAGGTGTTTCATCGCCATAAGTTGAGAGAGTGATTGACGCTGTAAGCTAGTTCGAGCCTCAAGCTTTGCGCTCGCAGCTTCTACCTTTGCTTTGCTGTCTAAATTGAGTTGATACTGCCCATCACCAACCACCCATTTCGATTTTGCCAAATCGTCTGGTAGCGCTTGTTCTAATGGGTCACTGACCATCACTGCAAGAACATCGTTGTGCTGTTGTAGCTGTTTAAGGTGATCAAGGTGGTGCTCCTCGCAGTCGCTCCAGTCGCTGATAAAAATCAAAGTGGATTGCTTGGGCTTCATGCGTTTAATAAGCTCAATCCATTGACTGAACGTTACTTTTTCGGAATTGCAGGAGTCCACATTGAGCGATTGATTGACTTTAGCGAGACGTTTAAGTTGCGCCAGAAGATCGTTTTGCGAACGCTGTGCCTTGCTGTGAAACAACGCCTGCGGGGATGCGATGACAAAACCGACTCGGTCGCCATCTTTTAATACTCGCCACCCACACATCGCTGCGATCTCTGCCGCGACAACTGATTTCATTACTTGCGTCGAAGCAAAAAACATTGTGCTTCTCTGGTCGACACACACGATTACGTTGCGATCTTTTTCTTCTGTATAGCTGCGCACGTGCGGCTTACCTGTACGCATCGTAACTTTCCAATCAAGGTTACGAATATCGTCACCCAATTGGTAATGGCGCAGCTCTTCGAAGTTCAATCCACGACCGCGAAACAACGAATTGTGTCGGCCAGAGAATACGCTACCCGCTTTTAGATGAGGAAGTAAACTGAATGATTCTGCTTGTGCTTGCAGACGTACTAAACGAGCATAATCGCAGTACAAACGGGGATCCATCCCCTGTGATTTTGGCGCAAGAGTTGGCTTAGCCATAATGCCTCCCACTTACCCAATTTCTACACAATCTAGCAGCTCTTGTACGACTCGTTGATGATCGACCCCATCTGCCAGTGCATCGTAGGTCAAAGAAAAACGGTGGCCCAATACAGACGGAACCATGGCACGCACATCGTCAGGAGTAACGTGGTCACGTCCTTGCATCCACGCATACGCACGAGCGCATTTGTCGAGTGCGATAGAAGCACGAGGACTAGAGCCAATCTCAATCCATTTTGCTAAGTTTGAATCAGCATAACGCTCTGGCTTACGAGTCGCCATCACTAACGCAACGATGTAGTTTTCCACTAGGTCTGATACCACGATGTTTGGTAACTGACGGCGCGCTTCTAGCACCACGTCTGGCTCGATGTGTTTTGGCGTAATAATTTCGCTGCTGGTTTCCGCACCCAATTCTTCACTGCGCACCAAACGAATGATGTCACGTTCTGCGTCATCTTCTGGATAATCGACGGTAACCTTCATGATAAAGCGGTCCATTTGCGCTTCTGGCAGTGGGTACGTGCCCTCTTGCTCTACTGGGTTTTGCGTTGCAAGCACCATAAATAAGTCTGGCAATACGTGAGTTTTATCGCCTACTGTGATTGTGCCTTCGGCCATGGCTTCAAGCAGTGCCGCTTGTACTTTGGCAGGTGCACGGTTGACCTCATCAGCAAGTACAATGCTGTTAAAAATGGGCCCAGGTTGAAAGTGGAGTTGCGGCTTACCATCCAGCTCTTGATAAACCTCAGTACCCGTCACGTCAGATGGTAAAAGATCCGGCGTAAACTGGATTCGACCAAAACTGGTGTTTAACAAGTTCGCCAACGATTTTACGGAACGTGTTTTTGCCGTTCCCGGTAAACCTTCTAGCAGAATATGCCCATTTGTTAATAACCCGATGACTAAAGCTCGAACCACGTGGCTTTGTCCAATGACGCTTTTTTCTGTTTGTTCGATGAGTTCTTTTATCGCTTGTTGTGCGTGGTTCATAGGATACCTTTTCAATGGTTTAAGCCGTCTTTTCGATAGTTAAGTATAAGAACAAATGAAATAACTTAAGGTTATATTCACTATGTTATCTTTGCGGTTCTTGAGATTGGAGAAGTTGTGCAAGACCAACCAACATCGGTAACGCATAATCAAAGAACATTTTGATTCCCGAACACAAATAGTTTAGACCACTCTCACCATTCGGCGTTTTGATCAAACGGTTTTTTGGGCACTCACCCCAACAATAAGGCAAGTAAGGGCATTGCTTACAATACGTCGGCAATGAATCGCGTTTTGCCATGCCAAAAGTATATTGTCTTGTAGAGAAGGCCATTTCATTCAGTGAGTGTTCATGAATGTTGGCGAGTTTGTATTCTGGATACACATAGTGGTCGCAACTGAACACGTCGCCATTGTGCTCAATCGCCAACCCTTTGCCACAAAACTCCGCCGTCACGCAAAGCTGAGACGGTTTCCCCATTACTTGCGCCACCGCGGTTTCAAACAGATTAACCAGCACACGGCCAAGATCGTTATTCACCCACTCTTCAAAGGTCGCCATTAAAAAGCGTCCCCAGTCTTCAGGATCGACTGACCAATCCGTTACAATCGACATTGGATGCCCCGGTTTAGCCAGATCACTGCCTTTGGTTGGGATCATCTGTTCGTTCCAAAACTGCGGCGCGGTTGTTTGGAAGTTGTTGGCTTCTACCACCGGCGCAAACTGAATATAAGTCACACCCAATTCTTGGGTTAAAAATCGATATACTTCGAGCGGGTATTTCGCATTGTGACGATTCACCGTGACCAACGCGTTGAATTTCACGCCATGCGCTTTGAGCTTATCTACCGCTTTCATCACGAGATCAAACGTTGGCTTACCGCTGCGGGCTTTGCGATATTTGTCGTGCAGCTCTCGTGGTCCATCAATCGACAAGCCAACTAGGAAGTTGTGCTCTTTTAAAAACGCACACCACTCATCGTTTAGCAAAATGCCGTTGGTCTGAAGGTCGTTTTCAATGCGAACGCCTTTCGGCTGATATTTCTTTTGCAAAGCTACGACATTGCGGAAATAGTCCAACCCAAGCAGCGTCGGTTCCCCGCCCTGCCATGAGAATACAATTTCTTCGCCATCCTGACTTTCGATATAGCTTTTCACGAACGCTTCCAGTGTTGCGTCGTCCATTTTTGGCTGCTTTTCTTGGTGCAGTAGATTTTCTTTATGCAGATAAAAGCAGTACTGACAATCGATGTTGCACTTTGCTCCGCCTGGCTTTGCCATCACATGGAATCGACGGTCATACGCGCCCGAAACTGGTGCTTTAGAAGCCGTTTTAAGAGGAACAATAGGCATGGTAGTAGAATGGCGAGGGGAAATCTTACTCATACGTTTCTCACTATTACATATACCCAAATAACCTCGTGAGCGCTGTACAGCAAAAGTGAAGCTATTTGGGTATATAGCGCTCCAAAAAGCGCTATATAATCTTAATTTACTTAGAAGACTTAGGTACGAACGAACCTGCTTCCATACGAGGCGGGAATTCTTTGAATGTACCCATCACCTCTTTCACTGTATCCATTGCTGGCATCATTAAGAATGAACGCTCGTACATCCAACGAGAATAACCCATGCCTTGATCGCCTCGTTCAAATGGATCAATGCTCAAGTCAAAGATCAGTGGCACACGAAGTTTAGTGAACGGCTTACGCCATACATCCATACCCGTTTCATTCTCTTGAATCATAAAGTGGAACTTGTACTTTCCTTGGCGCAATGCCACAAGATCGCCGTCGTCGCTCCAGTAAACGAACTCATTTCGTGCGGATTTGTCTGACTTACCCGTTAAATATGGCAGTTGGTTGTAACCGTCTAGGTGAACTTTGTAGTCCATATCGCCAACTTTTTTGCCTTTTAGCAGTTCGTCTTTAACTTTGGTATCACCTGCCGCAGCAACTAGTGTCGGGAAAAAGTCCTCTAATGACATCATGCCGTTGAATGTTTTACCTGCCTCAATTTTTCCAGGCCATTTAATCAACATTGGCACACGGAAACTCCCTTCCCAGCCAGTGTTTTTCTCTGAGCGGAACGGTGTCATCCCTGCATCCGGCCACAAATCAACCATAGGGCCGTTGTCAGTGGTGTAAACAATGATTGTATTGTCATCCACACCTAACTCTTTGATCTTGTTAAGTAGCTGACCGATTTGGTCATCGTGCTGCTTAACACCATCCGCGTAGAAACCGGCACCTGTTTTACCTTGGTATTCTTCAGGAACATGTGTGAAGTTGTGCATGCGAGTGGTGTTAAACCAAGTAAAGAACGGCTTGTCCGCTTTTACTTGCTTTTCTATGAAGCTCTCTGCGGCATCAAGAAACTCACCATCAACATTTTCCATACGCTTACGCGTAAGTGGACCGGTATCTTCGATTTTGCCGTCAGCGTAAGAATGGATAACGCCACGAGGACCAAATTTCTTCTTGAACTCCGGATCTTTAGGGTAATCCACGTTCTCTGGCTCTTCTTCTGCGTTCAAGTGGTATAGGTTGCCGAAGAATTCATCAAAACCGTGGTTGGTAGGAAGATGCTCGTCTCGGTCACCTAAATGGTTCTTACCAAATTGTCCGGTTGCGTAACCCATTTGTTTAAGCACGGTTGCAATCGTCGGATCTTTTTCCGAGATACCTTCCGGAGCGCCTGGTAAGCCCACTTTTGATAGACCTGTACGTTTAGGCATTTGACCAGTGATGAATGCAGAACGGCCTGCTGTCGAGCTTTGCTGTGCGTAGAAGTTAGTGAACTTCGCACCTTCTTTAGCAATGCTATCGATGTTTGGCGTGTTGTACGCCATCATGCCTTGGTTATAGGTACTAAGGTTCCAGTAACCAACATCATCACCAAAGATGACAAGAATGTTGGGTTTGTCCGCTGCATGTGCAACTGCAGATGCAGCGCCCAAAGCTAACGTACATGCGTTAAGTACGAGTTTTTTACTGCTCGTTTTGGTCGCATTTTTCATATTATCTCCAAGAGTTCGCTAGTGCGTAAAAAACGGTATTCGCTTTTCAATACCATTGTTGATATAAGATAAAGCACTAATTTCAGGCGATAAATGCAGTCAAAATTAGTTAACCTATAAATTAAATTTATGAGTGACGTTATGGACTTGAATTTGATCCAAACTTTTCTTGTTGTTGCGGAGTTTCAATCTTATACAAAAGCCGCGGAACAATTAGGACTTACACAACCTGCTGTGAGCGCTGCAATAAAGCGTTTAGAGCAAGTCGTAGATAAGCAATTATTCGTTAAAAAAGGACGAGGTATCGCACTAACCTCCACCGCTTATCAATTACTGCCGCAATTCCAGCAAGCGGTTAGTATTATTGACAATGCGATATCTGATAGAAATCATTTTGAAGTGTGTTGTTCGGAAATTTTGTTGCACATTATGGACCCGATAAAGAACACTATTTTTTATGAATCACCACCCGAAAAATTCCTATTATTTGAGCTGTTAAGACAACAAAAAGTCGATCTAGTAATCGATACGGTGATCACGAAAGATGCAGCGTTTATTATTGAAGATGCCTATGAGGAAGAAGCCGTGGTTATCTGTCGTGAGAACCATCCCCGTGTACACGGCACGCTCACAAAAGAGCAATTTTATGAGGAAACTCACTGTTTATTTTCAGGAAAATGGAACAACATGTCGGGGTTCGAGCAACTAGCAAAGGAAACAATTCAAGAAAGAAAGGTCGACTTGATCACATCTTCGCTAGCGGGCATGGCGCTGTATGTCGCCCAAAGAGACAGTTTAGGGATCGTGTCTCAATCTTTTGCAAACAAGTGGAGCAAAGCGCTCAAACTTCAAATTTTGCCCTGCCCCATTTCGATACGCTCTATCCCTTACAAGTTCGTCTACCATAAGCGAGAGGTAAACAACCCAGCCCACATCGCTCTACGTGAAAAAATCAAAGCCAACTTAACGGCAGCCCACTACGAACCAATTTGTTTATAACTCTTGTCAATTGAAGCGTTAGGCGTTTTCGTCATCAAGCTTTCTACAAACCTGAATAGATAGAATTTTACAGATAAAAAAAGAGGCTCACGTTAATGAGCCTCTTTCTAGATGTGTGTGCCGTCCTAAATAAGGTTGACACTTTCCACCCCCCAAAATTGGAGAGTGTTATGAAATCAACAACTAAAAGAAC
>NZ_JAWORD010000019.1:0-112863 GCF_033337665.1 Vibrio sp. Vb2960
TGGCGCTGGACTAAACAAAGGCCCCCTTTTAGGGGGCTCACACAAAGCCACCTTCTTTAGAAGGTGGTAATTTACTTTATTTAAAATAAAGTATGGTCTCCCTCCTTTTAAAGTGGTAAGTGTTGAATAATTCAACAGTGGTTAGGTAAATGAATAAAATAACTAAACTCGCTTTGGCTTTGTCCGTATTGACATCTATTGTTGGGTGTCAACTGGTGTCAAATACGCCGATGCAATCGACAGCAACGAAGGAAATAATTGAAAAAGCAAAGGCAGAGTTTGATGGACAACGTTTTTATAAGTTGAATGAATATGATGAAGAAATCAACGTTTCAGATGACGGGGTCATTACCTTCAAGTCTTACTTACCACGCAGCGGCGGCTATGAATGGGTACCAATTGTGATACGCGATACTAGTTTTCGTGTTTCTTGCGATTATTTCAGTGAATATGTTGAAGCTGGAATGGTTGTTCAGGTTCAGTTTGTAGGTAAACGCGGGCGCATTGAAAATTACGACAAGCAACGTTGTGAAGAGTTTGGCGAGCCAACATGGCAATAAGATCTATGGATAATTAAAGCGCCGACAGGCGCTTTTTATTTACGTTTTAGTTAACCGTTAGAAAAGATGTAGACCAATCTTCGGAAGATTAGGCAAGCAATGCGTAGTATCTGGTCACAAGTTGGTATGAACTTGCCTTTTAGAAAACGCTAATAAAATCGCTAAACAGCTACATGATAATAGAACGACACCTAAGTTTTGTACTGTTCCAGCCATCGCTAATCCCGTCCCGATCATGATGTAGTACATGAGCCCAAATAAAGCGCCTGCGCTGCCAACCTGTTGTTTATAATTAACGAGTGCATCACTGAGTATGTTGGGTATCGCAATCCCATAAGACATGACGACTAACACCATTGGAGCAACAAACCAGATTGATTGGTTCAGAATCAACACACCGACTGATCCAACGCTAATCAATATTGCTGAGAACCAAAGTAGCTGGCTTTTTCGAACATTTTTGGACACTAGGGATTTGTTTAAATAACTTCCAAGCAGAGTGCCTAACCCTAGTACCATGCCACTGTATCCAAATTGTTCGGAGTTATACCCAAGTGCTGAGAAAGTAAATGCGCCAAGCTGGTAATAAGAAAATAGAGCAATGTTATACAAAGCAACCAGTAATCCTGAGCGCCAAATTCGAGTGTCTCTTACCATTTTCAAGCTAAGTTGATGCAACCGCACTGGTGTCTGTTCCTTCTGTGTTTCAGGAAGCTTAATAACGTTATAAGCGAGTAATACTAACGCGATTAAAAACAAGGCAAAAAACACATAACGGTATCCACCGAACGCTGTAAGCTGCCCACCTAATAGCATGCCAACTACCGGGCTGATTGATATGCCCATCCCCACTAAGCTGAAGACTTTACTCAGTTCTTGGCCGTCAAACGCGTCACGAAGCATGGTCTGTGTGACAACGGATCCTACCGCGATACCAAATGCGCTTAGGGCTCGCGCGGTCATGACAACAGCAAAGCTTTCGGTTTGAGTTGCGAGTAAAGATGCGCAGCCATAGATAAAGAGCCCAATAAGCATGGTGGGCCTTCTTCCCAGTTTATCTGCGAGAACTCCCCAAACTACAACGCCAATGGCAAAAGCTAGGAAGTAAATCGACAATGTTTGGGCTGCTTGTGCGTGGTTTACATCAAATGAAAGAGCGATTGAGCTCAGCGCTGGGCTATAAATAGTTTCTACAATTTGCGGAAACATCAACATAACCAGCATGAGCCATAAAGAGGGCTTAGTATTCATATTGTTACCCATCCGTTAATGAAGTTGGCGGGCAGTATAAATGAGGCTATGATTGATCTAATAACAACATAAAAACCAAATACATCAACATTCGGACAAAATGGCGCTTATTAACGAAAAAACACAATTTGATGCAGACAAAATTTCTAATTGTGTAGTGGGAATTGCTGCGGATATTGGCAAGCACGACTCAGGTATGCATATGCACAAGAAAGGGCAGTTATTGTACGCACCTCAAGGTTGTATGAGTTTTGCTCTGGAAGACTCGATTTGTATTTTGCCACCGACAAAGGCGGTTTGGATCCCACCTAATACGCCGCATCGCGCACTAATGACGAATGTGGTGGCGTACCGATCTTTGTATTTTGATTGTGAGGAGTTTGCCTGTCCGAGTAAGATCACGATGATAGAAGTGAATAATTTACTCCAAGCTCTTATTGATAAAATGTCATTTTGGGAGTGGGATAAGCCTAGCAGCGAGATGGTAAATACGACGGCGCTTTTTTGGGAGGAGTTTTATGCTGCGAAACGTTATTCGTTTCAGTTGCCTTTGCCATCGCATCGGCGCTTAACAACGTTTCGTCGAGAGTTGGTTGAACCTTCATTTCTAGCTCCTTCACTTACTACTCTTGCAAGCAAAGTTGGGGCAAGCACCAAGACGGTAACACGATTATTTAAGTCGGAAACGGGAATGAATTATCAAGATTGGCGGCAACAGTGGAGGCTTTTAAAGGCAGTTGAATTGTTATCAACGGGCATGCCAGTCAGCGCAGCTGCCGATTGGCTGGAGTTTTCGTCAGACAGTGCTTTTATTGCATTTTTCAAAAAGCAAACTGGACAAACACCTCTGACGTTTATGAAAACCAAACCTTAAGCGTCAAAATGCTCACACTCTTTCTAGAACAAACCCCAGGTTCACAGGCTCAGCCTATAAAGCATACATAGACAGGTACCAACGTGCAGATTACTTGTCTTTACTCTGCAGTTTGCGAAAGTATTGCGTGGTAAAATCAACAAAGGCTCGGATGCGTTTTGGTTGATGTCGGTCGTGATGATAAAGGAGTGAAAATTCCACACTCGGAATGCTCCAATTGGTAAACACTTCTTTTAGCTTGCCTGTCTGGAGTTCTTGTTGACAATAAAGTGCTGGCACACGGATGATGCCATTTCCCGCCAGGGCTGCTTTTATCATTACTCTGCCACTCTTACATCGTAACTGTCCACGTATCTGGTGTTCCGTTGACTGCTTTGTATTTGTGTTCTCAAATGCCCACCGTGTCACACTACCTGTCAAACAAATGTGTTTTTCTAAGTCCTTTGGATGTGAAGGATAGCCATATGTTTCTAAATAGTTAGGGCTTGCGTATGTCCCCATTTTCACATCGATCAGTTTGCGAGCGATAAAGTTGGAGTCGTCTAACTTTCCCATTCGAAAAGCGATATCGAATTCATCCGCGATTAAATCGACACGATGGCTGCTAAAATCTAAGTTAATGCTCACTTGTGGGTGTTGGATTAGAAACTGAGCAACAATATCTGCGACAACGTCTTCTCCTAAATAACCCCCCACACAGTTGATACGAATGTCACCTCTTAAGTCTTCTACATCATCAACCACTGCCATAACAGCTTGATCAATATTGTGAAGGGCAGTTTCACACTGTTTATACAGAACCTTGCCTGCTTCGGTGAGGTTCAGTGTTCGAGTTGTCCTTTGGAGCAAAGTGACACCAATCTGTTGTTCCAGATTTGTTATTTGACGTGAAACGTGTGAGCGAGAAACGCCAAGTTGCTCTGCTGCTTTCGTGAAGTTTCCTAGTTGAGCGATTAGGACGAAGGAGCGAATATCCGCAAGGTTGATGTGTGTTTGCATGATGACTTCTTCATAATTCAAAAAAGTATTGTTGCAGTATAACAACAGTGTTTCAACTAGGTCGGTATATATCAACAAACAAAGTTTTCATAAACTTACCGCCACTGATGTAAACCGTTCGATTAAGGATTCAAAATGAAAAAGTTAATTGTTATTACAGGCGCTAGTTCAGGCATTGGTGAAGCGATTGCACGTCACTTCAGTGATCAGGGCCATGCTCTTCTTTTGTTAGCAAGACGTGTAGAACGTTTGGAAGCATTAAACTTACCAAATACGCTTTGTGAAAAGGTAGATGTGACCGACAAAGCTTCTTTTGAGGCTGCAATTGAGAAAGCTGAAGCGTTGTATGGTCCGGTAGATGCACTTGTAAATAACGCAGGCGTTATGCTTCTAGGTCAGATAGATACTCAGGAAGCATCGGAGTGGAAGCGCATGTTTGATGTGAACGTAATTGGCTTACTCAATGGCATGCAGTCCGTCCTAGCACCGATGAAAGCACGTAACAGTGGTACGATCATTAACATCAGCTCTATTGCGGGCAAGAAAACATTCCCTGCTCATGCTGCTTATTGCGGTACCAAATTTGCGGTTCATGCTATTTCTGAAAACGTACGTGAAGAAGTTGCGTCATCAAATGTTCGCGTTACCACGATTGCACCTGGTGCAGTGGAAACGGAATTACTTTCACATACAACGTCTCAAGATATTAAAGATGGTTATGACGCCTGGAAGGTGGATATGGGCGGTGTGTTGGCCGCAGATGACATCGCACGCGCAGTGCTGTTTGCTTATCAGCAACCGCAAGGTGTATGTGTTCGTGAAATTGCTTTGGCACCGACAAAACAACAACCTTAACATTGAGTTACGGCGATTTTAGGTCACTAAAGCCGTAAAACTTTGCATATCGATTCGTGATTGAGATGGCATCTTTAAACTAAGTTGCGTGAAAATTTAGGTCATCCATTTAAATCCGGACACTAAGTGTGTTATTGCTTATACCCAAGTTACTCAAGGTGAGAAAAAACTTTGAGTAATTTGGGTTTTTATTTGGTCTCAACTTAAGGTAGCGGAATTTATTTAGGTCGAAGGCGATAGTTGTGAAGAAAGGAGAGTGTGACGTAAAACAAAATGAAGCAATATCCGTCTCTTAATGAGAATTGATTTCATCAACGTCACAAGCCGTTACAATTATCCGTTAGGTATTATACTTTGTGGGTGGTTAATATTCAACCAAACAAGGAGGTGTGTATGAAACGATTCGCAAACATACTTTTTGCAACACAAGGATTGCCAGGCCATAGTGACGCCCTCGAACAAGCGATGAGGATTGCATCTAGCAACAAAGTGCCTGTCTCAGGGCTAATAGCGTGTCCTGATTTCCCAACAGACATGATCCAGTATCAGCAAAGTTATGAGCAATCGCTGCAAGACTCCCTCAAACAAAGTATTCACGAATACAGACAGAAGCTGGGACTCTCTGAAGAGGATCTCGCATTTCCTCTTACTGTGAAAAGCAGTGAAAAGCCCGCTGTCTGTATTATTCAAGAAGCATTAGCTGATAACAAAGATCTCATCATCAAAGAAGCTGAACCGCTCGGTGAAGGTGCTGAGGGTTTCAAAGCTATTGATATGACTCTGTTACGAAAATGCCCTTGTCCGCTTTGGTTGCACCGACCAATTGATAAGCCAAGAGATAAGCGCCGTGTTGCTGTGGCTATCGACCCATTAACGGCAAGCGATGAACAGCACTCATTAGCCGTGCGTTTACTCGAATTATCGCGTTCGATAGCCGACACCTGCGATAGTCGTTTACACGTGATTTCTTGCTGGGAGTATTACTTAGAAAACTACCTTAATGGTAACGCTTGGATTCAAGTCGATGATGCTGAGTTGAAACATGAACTCGACAAAGCAAAAGCCGATCATAAACAAGCTCTGCAACAGCTGTTGGAGGAGTCTGGGATTACAGGTGAAATTGTGATTCACCACCTGCATGGAAAACCCGACGAAAAGATTCCAGATTACGTAGAGAGTATTGAGGTAGACGTGCTGGTAATGGGAACCTTAGCGAGAACTGGTATATCTGGCTATGTCATTGGTAATACGGCTGAAAATATTTTGCAATCGATTAACTGTAGTTTGGTCGCTCTTAAGCCCGATGGCTTTGTCTCACCGATTCAGTAATTGGGGTGTAACAAAGTTGGGTTTAAGTGATGTTTTAGGTAAAGGAGGGAGATGGATCTCTAGAACATGGAATTATCAATGTATCAATAAGTTATCAGAGGAGAGTGACATGAAAAACCTATGCCCGAAATGCCACACAGAAATGATAGAACGTTCGAATGTTTATGTTTGTCCGAGAAATGATATCGGTGACTGCACCTACGATGCATTCGAGTTAGCTGATGACGATAATCCATATACATTCAGCCAAGAACACGTAAGTAGTGACCTACGTTCTTATGCCGTAGCAGACAGCAAATAGCGGTTTGTATCGGCGTTCCTCTAAGTAGCACTCAGTGATTACTGTTTGCTACTTTTCCCTTGGTTTCATGATCGTTTTTGAAGCGCTTGGGTTAAAACAATACAGTGGAGTTTGTCATTTGCGCCGAATAGGGCGTACCTTCTTATAATAACGAATGGGCTGCGATGTTGAATAACATAACGGGTAAAGAAAACCTGCCGAAAAACCTAGATAATCAGTTGGTCTTACTGATTTTCCCTGCGCTGCCAGTTTTAATCTTCTCTTTTCTCTTCTATATCTATACTCCTGCAGGCGTGAGCTGGAATGCGGAATGGATACCAAGCCTCGATATCAACCTTAGCTTTAGATTAGATGGTCTTTCATTTCTTTTTGCGGGACTGATCAGTGGGATTGGCGCACTGATTCAAATCTACGCTTTGGCTTATTTACGAGAAAGTGATAGCCGGTTTTCCTTTCATTTGTATCTAACCCTATTCATGCTTGCCATGCTAGGGATTGTGATGAGCGATAACATTCTGTTGTTATTTGTTTTCTGGGAACTCACCACCATCACTTCTTACTTACTGATCGGGTTTAATCACGAAAATAAAACGTCTCGGAAAAACGCCTTGCAGTCGCTGATTGTTACCGGTGCTGGTGGACTAGCGTTGCTAGCTGGTCTTATCTTGCTGGGAGCAATGGCAGGGAGTTATGAGCTAAATACCATTATCGAGCAGGCAGACACTATTGCGCAGCATGAATGGTTTATCCCATCTCTAGTGCTCATACTACTCGGTGCATTTACTAAATCTGCGCAATTCCCGTTTCATTTTTGGCTACCTAACGCGATGGCAGCTCCCACTCCGGTCAGTGCGTATTTACACTCGGCAACAATGGTAAAGGCAGGCATTTACCTATTAGCACGTTTATCGCCAGTTTATGCCCACAGCGAGATCTGGTTTTATGCTTTAGTCATCACTGGGAGTATCACGGCCATTTGGTGCACATTTGTCGCATTAAAACAAACTGACTTGAAGCTGATGCTAGCCTACAGCACGAATGTTGCTTTGGGTAAATTAACATTATTACTAGGTATGGGCACAGATTTGGCCGTTAGTGCAGTATTGATGTTTATTCTCGCTCACTCTTTCTATAAAGCTGCGCTGTTTATGGTGGTGGGTAATATCGACAAAGCGACAGGAACACGAGATATTGATCAATTGTACGGTCTGAAGTCAGTGCTCGTCATCAGCATGGTTGCGGGGAGTTTGGCCGCATTGTCAAAAGCGGGGTTCCCGCCGTTGTTAGGCTTTTTGAGCAAAGAATACATGTACAAATCCGCAGTAGAGCTCAATAACTGGATCGCCTTTGTACTTTTAATCGTGAATATACTGATGGTCGCGCTAACCATTATGCTTATTGCGAGACCATTCTTTGCTCGCCGTGATGTCGTGCCGATTGAAACTAAGCCAGTTGAGACAAAAAAAGCCATGTGGATCTCGCCTTTGCTCCTGGCTCTTGGCAGTCTCCTGTTCCCGTTATTCGGTTTAAATTGGTTAGATCGCAATATTATTTTTCCGGGCTCTGCTGACATTCTGCCCACAGCAGCTCTTAAAGAGACATCACTATGGCATGGCGTGAATGTACCGTTAGTGTTAAGCGTTATTACGCTAGCGTTGGGGTATGTGGTGTACCGTGTTTATCCAGCTGTGTCTGCATTTTTTCAGCGGTTACATCTATTCGTCCCCAAAGCGGAGAATATTTTTGAACGACTATTAGATTGCATGATGACAGTGGCGAAGTGGCAAACGGCGCGGTTACAGCAAAAGAAATTGAGTCGCTATGTCCTATTATTTTTCACGGTACTTGCCGTTGCGTTACTGAGTCAGGTAGCGCTTATTCCTCTGCCTTTGGTTGGCGAACTTTCAAGTGTCACTTTCTATGAGATTGGTATTGCCTTATTGTTGATTGGTGCTGCGCTCGTATGTACGTTGTCCCACGCAAGACTTCTTGCGATTTCTGCGCTTGGTATGATTGGCTTCATGACTACGCTTGTTTTTATGATTTATAGCGCCCCGGACGTTGCGAAGACTTTACTGTTAGTGGAAACATTAATGGTGGTCTTTCTTGCATTGTTAATGCGTCATATGCCACGTCTAACCACCGTGCCCAAGCATTCAATAAAACGTAAAGTAGCGAATATTTGCATAGCAGGTGTGATAGGAGTTTCGGTTACTTTACTTTTGTTAGGAATCACGTCTCAGCCGATGGACTCTTCGGTGTCAGATTTCTTTGCAGAAAACAGTGTCCCGGGTGGACATGGGCGAAACATTGTTAACGTTATTCTGGTCGACTTTCGCGCATTTGATACATTGGGAGAAGTTGTCGTCGTTGTTATTGCTGGGATTGCGGCAGTGAGTTTGCTTAAGACAAGAGCGAAAAAGCAAAATCGTATCCAATCATTAATTTTTGCAACCACGGCACACATCGTTTCGGCACTCATGCTCGTATTTTCAGTGTATCTGTTGTTACGTGGTCATAACGAACCGGGTGGTGGCTTTATTGGTGCGTTGATTGCCGTTATTGGTTTATCACTTCTCATGTTCGCGGAATCACCGAAATACGTTCGTTCTAGGTTGTATTTCAAACCGTTTCTCATTGCGTTATCTGGCATCGCATTGAGCTTAGTTTCTGGTGCTTTGAGCTTTGCGTTTGATAAACCGTTTTTGACCGGACTGTGGTGGAAAGACGTGATACCACTAGGGACGCCATTGGTTTTTGATGTTGGTGTTTACCTTGCCGTTATAGGTGGCGTGATGGGTATGCTGCTTCGTATTAATGAGGAGCTAGAGTGATGGAAATAGTCTGGAGTGTTGTCGTTGGAGTATTTGTCGCAGCAGGTGTTTATTTAATGCTTGAAAAGCATATCTTGCGCCTTTTGTTCGGCATCATGTTACTCAGTAGTGCGGTTAACCTTGCTATTTTTACCGCTGGAAGGCTGACGCCCGGAGAGCCGCCATTGATTGGCGATAATGCTCTTTTACCACCAGATAGCGCGGCAAATCCTTTACCTCAAGCGCTTATCTTAACTGCGATAGTCATCGGTTTTGGACTACTTATTTTTGCTTTAATGCTGTTCTATCGAGCTTATAAAGACACTGGAACTGCAAACGTCGATGAAATGCAACGTTCTGAGGAGGGTCAATGAGTTCGATTTTGCTTACGTTACCGGTTGTTCTCTCGCTGAGTACGGCGTTGACTATCTTCTTCGTCCGTCACTCAACAAAAAGTGTTGAGTGGTTGAGCGGTGTAAGTGCGATTTCGAACCTTTTCGTTGCGGGCTTTCTCACAGAAAACATCATAAGTAATGGTATTCAAGCCGTTGCTTTTGGTCAGTGGAGTGCGCCATTTGGTATCGTGTTTGTCGCAGATTACCTCAGCGTTGCTATGGTGATGATAACGGCGGTGATTGGTGCGATATGTGTTTTCTACGCGATGGCGGACCTTCACCGAAAGCCCTCCTATAGCAATTACCATGCGTTAATGCACATGTTGCTTGCTGGCGTTTATGGCGCTTTCCTGACTGGAGATATTTTTAATCTGTACGTTTGGTTTGAGGTCATGCTCATTTCATCATTTGGTTTAATGGTGTTAGATGCAACGAAAACTCAAGTTGATGGTGCAGTAAAGTACGTGATGTTGAACCTGATTTCGACGCTGGTATTTTTGCTTGCTATCGGCTTGTTGTATGGCGCAACGGGCACCTTGAACCTGGCCGATCTCTACACCAAAGTAGGGGAAAATGAATTGAGCATCAACATGATGCTGTCCGCGCTGTTTTTGTTTGCCTTCTCTATTAAAGCGGCACTCTTTCCTTTATTTGCTTGGTTGCCCGCTTCTTATCACACGTTGCCAAGCGGTGTGGTGGCACTGTTTGCCGCGTTGCTTACTAAAGTCGGTGTATACGCGTTGATAAGAGTCTTCACCTTAGTATTTCCGCTCGCCGAGAGTGGTTGGCAACCGACGTTAATTTGGGTCGCAGGGCTAACCATGTTAACGGGCGTTTTAGGAGCGGCTAGCCAATTCGACATTAAGAAAATTCTTTCTTTTCATATTATTAGCCAAATAGGCTATATGATCATGGGGTTGGCTATTTACACTCCCTTAGCTTTAGCTGGTACCATTTTCTACATTGTTCATCACATCATTGTAAAAGCGAATTTGTTCTTAATAGGTGGATTCATCGAGCGCAAATATGGCTCTAGTCAACTTGAACATTTGGGTGGGGTATACAAAGCTATGCCTTGGTTGGCGTTCTTGTTTCTTGTCCCTGCGTTTTCTCTGGCCGGTTTTCCACCGCTATCGGGTTTCTGGGGAAAGCTATTGGTCATCAAATCGAGCATACAGGCTGAATACTACTGGTTAGCAGGTACCGCGTTATTGGTGGGGTTGCTTACCGTCTACTCGATGACGAAAATTTGGAGTGAGGCATTTTGGAAAAAGCCATTTAGAGAGAAGCCAGAACAGACTCTGCAGGCCAAAGTACATTGGTTGTACTGCGTTCCAATTATTGTATTGACAACGTTGACGCTAATCATTGGCTTAGTGGCGGAGCCTTTTTATCAATTTTCCGTTCAAGCTGCAGAACAACTGTTAAATCCGACTGAATACATCAGAGTGGTGTTAGGAGGAAATGCATGATCTATCTATTCCTCAATTTTTTCTTAGCGTTAGCGTGGATGATGCTTAACGGCAGCTATTCGAGTCTGAATTTTGTTGTCGGATTTACGGTCGGTTTTTTTGCTTTAAGGTTGAGTCAACCATTTGGATTGAAAACGAGCTATTTTCAACGTTTTGCATCTGCATTGAAGTTATTGATGTACTTCGCTTATGAAATGGTTATATCGGTTGCGAAAGTGGTGTGGGACGTCGTGACACCTACTCATTTGAGTCAGCCTGATATCGTTTATGTCCCTCTGGAGGTCGATTCTGATCTAGAAATCACATTACTGGCGAACATGGTTTCTTTAACACCGGGCACGCTTAGTTTGGATGTTACGGCTGATAAAAAGTATCTTATCGTTCATGCCATGTTTGCACCTGAACATGAAGAGGTTATTCGCGGAATTAAAGATGGGTTAGAGCATCGAATTTTGGAGGTGACGCGTGGATAGTTGGCTGCAAATAACGGTCACTTTTGCCTATTCTGGGCTACTACTCAGCTTTGTTATGGCTTTTGCTCGTTTAATTCTAGGACCAACGCTAGCTGATCGAGTTGTGGCGTTAGATCTGATTTCATTTATCACTATCGGATTTATTACGGTTTACACCTTAGACAGCGGTGAGGACGCTCTGTTAGATATCGCCATTACATTAGGTTTGGTTGCATTTCTCGGCACGATCGCATTTGCACGTTTGATCGTTAAAAGAAAGGAGAAAGAATAATGGACGTGTTGATTGGACTATTTTTATGCTTAGGAACATTGTTGACCTTGGTTGCAAGTCTAGGTGTCCTGAGGCTTCCTGATTTGTATACCCGAATGCATGCAGCGACCAAAGCTGGAACTGTCGGAGTGAGCTGCTTGTTATTAGCGGTCGCTTTCTCACTCCCTGAAGTTACCGTGATCTCTCGGGTTATCGGTACGATGTTGTTTATCGTTCTCACTGCGCCAGTCGCCTCCCACCTGCTCGGCAGAGCAATGCGAGAGGTCGGATATAAGATTTGGCGTAATGATTAACCATTAGCGTCGAATAGTACTACGCCCTAGTTGAAATAAACTCGAAGCTGTATTGATGAAGTCGGAAGTAATTGACGGTATATTCAAATGCACGACCATCTTCTAGGTAACCAGTGGACTCAACTTTTAGAATAGGGGAAGCTTCTGATTCATTCAGGTATGAGGCCGTCTCTGCATCTAACAAGTACGGTTTGACAGACTGACTGCTTTTCGCAATTTTCAATCCTTTGCTATTTTCAATGTACTCATATTTAGAACCATTCATTATGGCTATGCTCAAGTCTGGAAATAACATTGCTGGCATATGAGTGACTTCGTAAATTTCAGGCTCATCATTAATACATCTGAGTCTATGTATTTCATATGTATCATCATTGGGCGAGAGATTTAACTGCTTAGCAACCTGCTCATTCGGCTTTTTAAGTTCGAACTTTATTACTTGAGAGCTAGGCGTTTTCCCCTGTTTACTGACTTCCTCGATAAAACCCAGCAAATGTAAGGCATCATGTTGGGCTTTTAGATCGTTTACATAAGTTCCACTACCTCTTGTCCGACTAATTAAATTATTGTCGACCAGAATTTGTAAGCTTTTTCTGATGGTTACGCGGCTTACGGAAAACTCTTCTTGCAAATCACTCTCTTTTGGAAGCATCGATTTCGGTTGTAGTTCCCCATCTTTGATCTTTTTTTCTAATCGTTCCGCAATGTCTATGTATTTGGGTTTCATAATACCTCGCTAAGTCTTGGATCATGATAGCAAGAATGTGATCTGAGATGTAGTTAATACTTTTCCTTAGGATCTTTGTGTGATTTTTATCTCGTATCTTTGTGCTTATACTTTAAATGTATCATAAAAGTATTAATACTTATTTTATACATTTTCAGGATAAACATTTGAGGTAGCGAAATGAAACGTCAAAAATTAACGATTGTTGGTGCTGGCAGTACATACACACTTGGTATGATGAACAGCCTTATTGCCGAAAAAGATAACTTTCCACTCGCAAAAGTCGTGTTTTACGACATAGATGAGAAACGCCAAGAATCGAATGCATTAGCTACTGAAATTCTATTGCGAGAACACTATCCAGAAGTTGAAGAGTTTGTTTATACAACGGATAAATCTGTCGCATTCGCAGATTCGGACTTTTTCTTTATCCAGATCCGCACTGGCGGGTTGGCCATGCGCGAGCGCGATGAACAAATCCCGCTATCCAACTCTTGTGTTGGGCAAGAGACATGTGGCGCGGGAGGAATGGCATATGGACTTCGCTCTATCGGCGATATGATCCAGCTAGTGAACGAGATCCGACAAACGTGTCCAGATGCGTGGATTCTTAATTACACCAACCCGGCGGCAATTGTCGCTGAAGCTTTAAATCGTGAATTTCCGCATGATAAGCGAATTCTAAATATTTGTGATATGCCAGCAGCGATTATGGTCAGCTATGCGCAATTGTTAGGGTGTGAAATTTGGGACTTTGTTCCTGAATATTTTGGGCTTAATCACTATGGCTGGTTTACCAAAATTCGTAACAAACAGGGTGAAGACTTAACGGATAAAATTAAAAATATCATCCTAAAAGAAGGGATCAGTGCGGTTGATGCGGAAATAGCGGATGACCCATCGTGGCAAGCCACATTCAAAAACATGAGAACAATGCTTGCTGATAATCCAGAGTTTTTGCCGAATACGTATCTTCAATACTATTTGTACCCTGAAAAAATGGTGGCGAAAGAGGATATCAATAATACTCGCGCAAGGCAGGTAATTAACGGCCGTGAGAAACGAGTGTTCGAATTAAACGCAAGAATAATTGAAGCGGGCACCACGAAGCACGAAACACTGCATGCCGATATCCATGGTCGATACATGGTGAGAGTTGCGGCTTCGCTTGCCTACAACTTGAGCGATGTGTATCTCGTCATCGTACCGAATAATGGTGCTATTACAAATTTACAAAATGACGCCATGGTAGAAGTTCCAGCTGCGCTAACTAGTGATGGACCGAAAGCTTTTACTGTAGGAAAAATCCCAACCTTCCAAAAAGCCATGATTGAAAGCCAACTTGGTTACGAGAAATTAGTCGTGGATGCTTGGTACGAAGGAAGTCAGCGAAAGCTGATTAATGCACTCACACTTAACCGTACCGTGGTTAATGTGCCAAAAGCTAAAGAAATAACAAAACAATTACTAGAAGAAAATAAAGCCTACCTTCCTCAATTTTTTCAATAACAACTGGACGTTCGGGGCCTACTTGTAGGCTCCGTGAATGAAACAAGAGGTTTATATGAAAGACATTATTCAAAGGTTCGGGGCCGCGATGTTTGTTCCCATTCTATTATTTCCAGCAGCGGGCATGTTATTGGGTTTCTCTGTTGTGCTGTTAAATCAAGAAGTGTTTCCTTGGGCACTAGAGGGGAGTGCTTGGGTTAAAGTCTCGACGATCATTTTACAGGCATCTCTCGCTGTATTTAAAAATATGGCACTTATTTTTGCCGTTGGGTTACCTATCGCTTTAGCTAAAAAAGCATCTGGTCGCGCTGTACTTGCAACACTCGTTTCCTACATTACGTTTAACTACGTTATTGGTGGAATCCTTCAATTTTGGGGACCAGAACTGGGCGTTAACTATATGGAAGGTGAGCGAGGTTTGACTGAAGTTGGTGGCATTCTAACGCTTGATACCAACTTGCTAGGTGCCATTTTAATTGCAAGTCTCTCTGTTTGGGTTCACAACCGATTCTTTGATAAAAAGCTACCGGATTGGGCAGCTGTATTTGGCGGAACGCCATTGGTTGTGATCATTAGTTTCCCAATTATGGTCGTGATGGCAATTCTAACTTGTTTGACTTGGCCAAGTATTCAGCATGGTATTAATAATCTGCAATCATTCTTGGTTTCTGCTGGATCGTTAGGGGTATGGCTATTTACGTTTTTAGAGCGAATCATGATACCAACGGGGTTGCATCATTTCGTATATGGTCCCGTTTTTTATGGGCCAGTTGCAGTCGATGGCGGAACGGTTGCCTATTGGATTCAAAATATACAGACATTCGCCCAGAGCTCGGAAAGTTTAACGACACAATTTCCTCAGGGTGGTTTGATGTTGACGGGAATGGGTAAAGTGTTTGGTTGTACGGGTATCGCACTAGCACTCTATTCAGTTGCGAAAAAAGAAAATAAAAAGATGGTGATGGGGTTAGTGCTCGGAGCCGCAATCACAGCAATTCTTACAGGGATCACCGAACCAATAGAGTTTACATTCTTATTTATCGCACCTGCGCTGTTTGCTTTGCATGCGTTGTTATCTGCGACAATGGCAACGATCGCCTTTATGTTTGGTGTTTCCGGTAACTTTCAGACTGGCTTGATAGACTTCATTTTCCAAAACTGGTTGCCTTTGGCTGGTAACCATGCAGGAACATACGTGATTCAGATTATTATTGGTCTCATGTTTACTGGTGTTTACTTTGTTACGTTTCGCGCGCTTATTTTAAAATACAACATACTTACTCCGGGACGTGAAGGTGCAGATAGTAAGTTGTATTCCAAAGCTGACTACAAAGAAGCGAAAGCGGTCCATAACAGTAGCGCAAGTCCGTCACAAGCTAGTGCCTTTATTGAAGGTCTGGGTGGAAAAGAAAACATTGAATTGTTAACTAATTGCGCGACGCGTCTGCGTGTTAAAGTTAAAGATGTCTCTCTTGTAAAGGAGAACGCATTTTTCACACAGCACGGAGCGGTGAATATTGTTAGAAATCAAGAGAGCCTTCAAATCATCGTTGGTTTAACGGTGCCACAAGTTCGCGAAGATATGAGCCAACTGATAAAAGCTTAACCCCCAACTAATGCTCCCGCTCATATGGCTCAAAGGTGAGATAGAATTATCTCACCTTTTTTGTGTACATGAAGCATATTTCGCTCAGTTTCCACGAAAGTGGGGAGGAGTTATCGAGCGAGCTAAAATATAGTTAGGTTATACCCGTCTGTATTGTTGGAAGACTTGTTGAGTCTCTAAGTGACTGTGGCGCCTTCTATGTTGAAAAGCGTTTTAATTTCTTCCAGCACTTCTGGGTTAGCAATAGCACCAATGTTTTTTACAGCTTGTCCGTTTACCAATTGTTTCACTGCTAGCTCAACCAATTTGCCTGAGCGCGTTTTAGGAATATCACTGATAGCAAAAATTTGTCGTGGGACATGGCGCGGTGAACATTTTGTTTTCAATGTTTGGCGAATTGAATCGGTGAGTTGTTGGGTTAACTCGACGTTGTGAGCGAGTTTTACTAATAACCAGATTTCTTCAGACTGCTGGTTTAACTTGCCGACAGCGATGGAGTCTTCAACCTCGGGTAACGCGTTCACTTGTTGGTAGATTTCAGCGGTACCGATTCGTACGCCGCCTGGATTTAAGGTTGCGTCACTACGGCCATAAAAAATAAAGCCGCCATGTTCGGTTTGCATCACATCGTCGCCATGGTGCCAGATATCGGTAAACTTGCTCCAATAAGCGTTGTGATAACGTTCGCCGTTGTCGTTCCAGAAGCCAATAGGGAAGTTAGGTAGCGAGTTATTACAAGTCAGTTCGCCGCGTTTTTGCGTAATAGTATGTCCACCATCCTCTAGAACACGTGCGTCGATTCCTAGCCCTGCGCCTTGGCATTCACCTTTGTAAACTGGTGAAATAGGGTTTCCCAGTACAAAGCATCCGCAAATATCCGTGCCGCCAGCGATAGAAGCGAGATGCAAGTCCTGCTTGATGTGCTGATAGACATAACTAAATTGTTCTGGGTAAAGCACCGAACCAGTTGAGCAAAGAGTTTTGAGTGACTTCAGGTTATGTTTTAGTTTTGGAGAGCAGCTTGCCTGTTCCTGTGCTTCTAAGTATTTCGCTGAAGTACCAAACAGCGACACGCTATGTTCTTCTACTAATCGCCATAAGACGGAGTGATCAGGGTAAACCGGACTACCGTCGTAAATCACTAAGGCTGCACCACCCGCAAGAGCGGAAACATGCCAGTTCCACATCATCCAACCACATGTTGTGTAGTAGAAAACCTTGTCTTGCGATTTGATGTCGCAATGCAGTTGATGTTCTTTGAGGTGATTGAGCAAGGTACCGCCTGCGGAATGAACAATACACTTAGGTTGACCTGTTGTACCAGAAGAATACAAAATGAATAACGGGTCATTAAACAGCATTGGTTGATATTGAATTGATTGTGGAGAAAAGTGGTGAGTAATATCGGACCAAGAAACAAACTCAGAAGTGCTAGCACTCTCAGCGTTTTGTAAATATTCGATTTGGCATACACTAATAGTAGTCTCTTCGGAGGCACTGCTTAACTTACTACTAAGAGTGGTGTTCTTGTCCGTCATATCGAAAGCTTTGCCTCCGAACTGGTAGCCATCACAGCAAAAAAGAACTTTCGGTTTGACCTGACCAAAACGCTCTACGACGCTATCGATACCAAAATCAGGAGAGGTTGAAGTCCAAATGGCACCAAGACTGGTGGTGGCCAGCATGGCAATAACGGTTTCAGGAAGGTAGGGCAAATAACCCGCAACGACATCGCCTTTACCGACACCACAATTGAGTAGCCATTGTTGAATGGCGGAAACTTGTTCAAGCAACTGTTTACCGGTGAGTTGTCGGTGTTCACCGCTTTCATTGCTAAAAACAATAAACTCACGCTCTGGTGATTGCTCAGCCTGAGATAGGAGGTTCTCTGCGTAGTTCAGCGTGGCGTCAGCAAACCATACTGTGTCTCTATTTACATGATGATGATTAGAACCTGTTAGTGTCCATTTGGGACTGCCAAGGCTCTTGATTTGTGAACCCATATCTCCGATTACGTTGCAAAACTGCCAAGTATGTCGCCAAAATTCATCATTGTGCTCAATGGACCACTGGTGTAGAGACGTGTAATTGTTGATTACGGCACCTTCGGCTTTGTCTTTATTAACCTTTTCAATGAACCGTAATAAGTTGCTATTGCTGACGCGCTCAGCAGATGGTGACCAAATAGGTGCAGAATTTGGCATAGGTCCCTCTAATTTCAATTCTTTTGAATATGACCAAAAACAAAATAAAGGGGCGAACATAGCAGTGTTCGCCCCTTATCTGATCGTTTAAAGTTGTTCGGCAAGCTGAGGTAGTACCTCAAATAAATCACCAACCAATCCATAGTCGGCAACTTCAAAGATAGGAGATTCTGGATCTTTGTTGATCGCGACAATCACTTTGGATTCCTTCATTCCTGCAAGATGCTGGATGGCACCGGAAATCCCAACCGCTATATAAAGCTTAGGTGCAACGATTTTACCGGTTTGACCCACTTGTAAGTCGTTGGCAACAAACCCGGCATCAACCGCCGCGCGAGAAGCGCCAATGGCAGCACCTAGTTTATCGGCCACTTGTTCGATCAACGCGAAGTTCTCTTTGCTACCGACCCCGCGTCCACCTGACACAACCACCTCTGCCGCGCTTAATTCAGGACGTTCTGACACGGTTTTATCGACAGAAACCAATTCAACCATTGGAGCTGAGATAGTGACCTGCTGATGCTTAATATCAGCTTGGTTGTGACAAGTAACCGGCTCAAACGCAGACGCGCGCACGGTGATGACGCGAACCTTGTCGCTGGTGGTCACTTTGGCAAATGCGTTTCCTGCGTAAATAGGGCGGATAAAAGTGTTTTCATCGATAACTTGGACAATATCGGAAATTTGCCCAACGCCGAACTTCGCTGCTACTCGAGGTGCAAGGTCTTTCCCTTTTGATGATGAGCTAGCCCAGATTGCGTCAAAACCTTCAGCAATACTCACTACAATAGGTGCGATACTCTCGGCAAATTGATGCTTAAGTTGCTCATCATCGACACAAATTACGTTTGATATACCATCAACGCGACAAGCTTGCTGAGCGACTTCTTCACACTGGTGGCCCACTACGATCAAAACATTGTCTTGGCTGACTTGTTTTGCTGCATTAACCACTTTGAGTGTGTCCGCATGCAATTGGTTATTGTCATGCTCTGCTATGATTAAGTTCTTCATGAAATCACCTTCGCTTCGTTACGCAGCTTATCGAGAAGCTCTGAGACAGATTCAACCTTGATGCCACCTTTTCTTTGCGCTGGCGGTGTGATTTCTTGAATGGTTTGGCTAAATACCACTTCAACACCCAGACTGTCAGGTGTGATGGTATCTAACGGCTTGCGCTTAGCTTTCATGATATTAGGCAAAGAGGCAAAACGCGGTTCATTCAGGCGTAAGTCAGTACTGATCACCGCAGGTAAGTTCATCGCGACCGTCATCAAGCCGCCGTCCACTTCTCTCACGACCTGAACTTTTTGATCTTCAATCTTCACGTCGGAAGCGAAAGTTGCTTGAGGCCAGTCAAGTAGGGCGGCCAGCATCTGAGCCACTTGGTTGTTGTCCGTATCAATGGATTGTTTACCCGTAATCACAAGCTGTGCTTGTTCTTGCTCAACTAGAGCTTTGAGCAGCTTAGCAACAACTAATGGCTCTATTTTGTCTTCAGTATCGACATGAATAGCGCGATCGGCGCCTAATGCAAGCGCGGTACGTAGTTGCTCCTGACACTGGCTACCGCCAGCACTGACAACGATGACTTCATCTGCAATACCTTGCTCCTTTAGTCGTACGGCTTCTTCAACGGCTATTTCGCAAAATGGATTAATCGTCATCTTGACGTTATTGGTTTCAACATCGCTATGGTCCGCTTTCACGCGAACTTTAACGTAGGGATCAATGACCCTTTTGATTGGCACTAGTATTTTCACGTTAGATTCCTTTTACAGTGAAGACTATGTGTTTACAGTGAAGACGATGTGATGACGTCTTTAAAATGATGTTAATTTACCTTTACGTTTGCGTCAACTTTAAATATATTGTTGATTAACAAGTTGGCAACATGCAAAGAAAAAGGAATGCAATCATGGAAAGAGACTGCATGGAATTTGATGTTCTGATTGTAGGCGCTGGTCCCGCAGGTTTGTCTGCGGCATGCCGAATCAAACAATTAGCAGCAGAAAAAAAACAAGACCTCTCTGTTTGCGTGGTAGAAAAAGGTTCTGAAGTTGGAGCGCATATTTTATCGGGTGCGGTGTTTGAAACGCGGAGTTTGGATGAGCTTCTTCCCGACTGGGAAGAGAAAGGCGCTCCGCTCAATACCAAAGTAAACCAAGATAAAACCTACTATCTAGGCAATGACATCAATGGTCATGAACTGCCTTCTTGGGCGGTGCCTAATACGTTACATAACAAAGGTAATTACATCATAAGCTTGGGCAGTCTATGCCGATGGATGGCGTTGCAGGCTGAGAACTTGGGGGTGGAGGTCTACCCAGGTTTTACCGCCAGTCAAGCGATCATCGATGAAGATAGTCGTGTTTGTGGCGTGATCACGGGCGATATGGGATTAGATAAAAATGGTGAACAAAAAGGAAATTTCGAACCTGGTATTGAACTGCGAGCGAAGTTTACTTTATTTGCTGAAGGCGCACGGGGGCATATTGGTAAGCAGTTGATTAACCGATTTAATCTTGCTGAAGAGAAAACGCCTCAACACTACGCTATCGGTTTTAAAGAGCTGTGGGAAATCCCATCAGAGCAGCATCAGCAAGGTTTAGTAGTGCACGGATTAGGTTGGCCGTTATCAAATGAAGCTACAGGTGGCAGTTATCTCTACCATTTAGAGGGAAACCAAGTTGCCGTCGGGTTGATTGTTGACTTGAGTTATAAGAATCCGCACTTGAGTCCATTTGATGAGTTTCAACGTTTTAAACACCACCCGTTGATTGAGCAATACCTCAAAAATGGGAAGCGTATTAGCTATGGCGCGAGAGCGATTACCAAGGGCGGCTTTCATTCGCTTCCCACGCAGCAGTTTGCTGGTGGCTTGTTAATTGGCTGTGATGCAGGAACACTTAACGGCGCTAAAATCAAAGGCACACACACCGCAATAAAATCTGGAATGCTTGCCGCTGAAGCAGTATGTGAAGCCCTTGAGAGTCAGTCAGTTACTGCTGATTATCAAAAGCATTTCAAACAGTCTTGGCTGTATGAAGAGCTTTATCAAGCACGTAACTTCTCAAGTGGAATCCACCGCTTTGGATCGTGGCTGGGCGGTGGTTTAGCGCTGCTGGAACATAACGTGTTAAAAGGTAAAGCTAAGTGGCATATCCGCTGTGATAAGCCTGATCATCAGTCTCTGTTATTGGCGGAAAACAGCAATGAAATTGTCTATCCGAAGCCTGATGGCGTGTTAAGTTTCGATCGCCTCTCTTCCGTTTATCTATCCAATATCTTCCATGAGGAAGATCAACCATGCCACTTACGACTGGAGAACCAGCGGATCCCTATTGAGCAGAACCTTGAATTATATGCAGAGCCAGCACAGCGCTATTGTCCGGCTGGCGTGTATGAAATCGTACAGGGGGAGCAGCAGCCAGAGCTGCAAATAAATGCGGCCAACTGTATCCACTGTAAGACCTGCGACATCAAAGATCCAAGTCAAAATATTACCTGGACTCCGCCAGAAGGTGGTGGTGGTCCGAACTATCCAAATATGTAAGCGTTTGAGAATAATTTTTATTAACAATTTATTTACTTAAAGTTTGCGTTAGTTCAAATCTTTCTCGATGAACTCGATTGCAACTTAATCTTTCAGGCACTATTCTGATTTTAAATTGACGTTTACGTAAACTGAATACAAAGTTGATGCATAGGTGTAAAAGCGGTTACCAGTATCAAAGTTAGGTTTGATCAAATAGTGCTCAATGGAACGCACTTAAAATAACGAAAGGGAGATCAACTATGGTATCGGAATCGCCTCTGTTGCAGGTAAACGATATTTCATTGGCTTTTGGTGGGGTGAAAGCTTTAACTGACGTGAGCTTCCATGTGAATGAAAAGGAAATTTTTTCAATCATTGGCCCAAACGGTGCAGGTAAAACCTCAATGCTCAATTGCATCTCTGGTCGATACACACCAAACAAAGGCTCTGTAATCTTCGCTGGAGATGATGTAACTAAACGGACACCTAGCCAACGAGCTGAGTTAGGGTTGGGAAGAACCTTCCAAAACTTAGCGCTCTTTTCTCACATGTCGGTACTGGACAACATCATGGTTGGCCGACACCACCTACTAAAAAACAACTTCGTCACGGGGCCACTCTATTGGTTCTCTAATGCGCAGAAAGAAGAGATGGCGCACCGCAAATATGTGGAAGACGTGATCGATTTTCTAGAAATCCAGCACATCCGAAAAGCGACTGCAGGCACCCTATCTTACGGCTTACGTAAGCGTGTAGAGCTTGCTCGTGCCATTGCCTTAAAACCTAAGTTACTGCTGCTTGATGAACCAATGGCAGGTATGAACTTGGAAGAAAAGGAAGACATGGCACGTTACATCATGGATCTGAATGAAGAATTAGATATCACGATCATCATGATTGAGCACGACATGGGCGTGGTCATGGACATCTCTAATCGCGTTTTGGTTTTGGATTTCGGTAAACACATTGCTACGGGTGAGCCTGAAGAAGTGATGGCCAACCCACATGTGAAACAAGCGTACTTAGGCGAAGAGTTACCGACATTAGAGGAGAGTGCATAATGGCACAGCAACATAATGATTGGGCAGATATAACCCGCTTAGATACCTTTCCAAAAGTGTTGCAACACAATGCCAAGAACTGGCCCGAACAAGTCGCAATGCGTGAAAAGGAGTTTGGTATATGGCGAGAGTTCACTTGGAAGGATTATGAAAATCGAGTGAAGTGGATGGCACTGGCACTACGAGATTTGGGTATTGGTGAGCAAGATGTCGTTGGTTTGCTGGGTGATAACCGCCCTGAATGGGTATGGGGCGAGTTAGCGGCACATGCGATCAAAGGTTTCTCGCTGGGCATCTATCAAGATTCTATGCACGAAGAGGTGGCGTACCTTATCAACTATGCAAAAGCAAAAGTCGTGATTGCCGAAGATGAAGAGCAATGCGACAAGCTGCTTGAGCTTGGTGATGAAATTCCTAGCGTTGAATACATTATTTACTGCGATCCTCGTGGAATGCGTAAATACGATGATCCAAGATTAATTGATGTTGAACAGGTCTACAAAAAAGGTCAGCTGATTGATAAAGCGGACCCAGACAAATATCTCAATATGGTTGTTGAAACCAAAGGCAGCGATCTTTCAATTCTTTGTACTACGTCGGGTACGACTTCTAAACCAAAATTGGCTCAGCTACACAGTGGCACGTTCTTGGATCACTGTGCGGCTTACTTGCGTGCAGACCCTCGTTCCCCAGGCGACAACTACGTTTCTGTTCTGCCTTTGCCTTGGATTATGGAGCAGGTTTACGTGGTTGGTCAGGCGTTGATTTCTCGTCAAATCGTTAACTTTGTGGAAGAACAAGAAACCATGATGTCCGACTTGCGTGAAATCGGTCCAAACTTTGTACTGTTAGCGCCACGTGTGTGGGAAAACATTGTGGCAGACGTGTCTGCACGAATGATGGATTCGACACCGTTTAAGCAAAAGATGTACAAACTGGGCATGAGCTTAGCCAACAAAGCGTTAGAGCAGGGCAAACGTTCTAAACTCGCCGAATGGATTCTTTTGCGTGCTTTGCGAGACCGTTTAGGCTTTTCGAACCTGACATCTGCGGCAACCGGCGGTGCGGCGATGGGACCGGATACTTTCCGTTACTTGCAAGCGATCGGTGTACCACTCAAGCAGCTTTACGGTCAAACCGAAATGTGTGGTGCGTACACCGTCCACCAAGCCGATGACGTGGACTATGATTCGGTCGGCGTTGCGTTTGATAATGCAGAAGTGAAAGTCATCAACCCAGACAGCAATGGCGTTGGTGAAATCATCGCGAAAAGTACAGGCATGTTTACTGGCTACTTAAACAACCAAGCAGCATATGATGAAGATGTTCAAGATG
This sequence comes from Vibrio sp. Vb2960, assembly GCF_033337665.1. Taxonomy (NCBI): domain Bacteria; kingdom Pseudomonadati; phylum Pseudomonadota; class Gammaproteobacteria; order Vibrionales; family Vibrionaceae; genus Vibrio; species Vibrio sp. Vb2960. Next base: position 23,867 of record NZ_JAWORD010000019.1, read on the forward strand.
GTTGGATGCACACAGGCGATGCGGGCTATTTTAAAGATTCCGGTCACTTGGTGGTGATTGATCGTCTGAAAGATATGTCGGAAACCAGCCACGGCGACCGCTACTCTCCGCAGTTCATTGAAAACAAACTCAAGTTCTCGCCGTTTATTGCAGAAGCCGTGGTGGTAGGTAAAGGTCGACCTTGGCTGTCTGCCATCATCTGTATTCGCTATGCGATCGTCGCGAAGTGGGCAGAGCAACGCGGCTTGGCATTTACCAACTACACCAACTTATCTGCTCAACCAGAAGTGTACCAAGCGATTCGTGAAGAAGTTCAAAAAGTGAACGAATCCCTACCGGATGCACAGAAGATCAGCAAATTCATTCTACTTTACAAAGAGCTGGATGCCGACGATGGCGAGTTAACTCGTACGCGTAAAGTGCGTCGTGGTGTGGTTGCAGAGAAATACGGAGACATCATCGAAACCATCTACAGCGACGATCCAAAAGTCGATGTCGATACAGTGATCACTTATCAAGATGGCACTAAAACACGCATTCAAACGTCGCTAGTTATTGAAACGCTTATTGAGCATGAGCCAACACTAGTGGATAGCGAACAACGGAGGATCGCATAGTGAATACGGATTTATTACTGCAACTCGTCATTAATGGCGTGATCGTTGGCATGTTGTATGGCGTTGTCGCCATGTGCTTTGTATTGATCTACAAATCGACCCAGGTGGTCAACTTTGCTCAGGGTGAGTTCTTGTTGATTGGCGCATGGGTATGTTGGGCGGCATTGGTACACCTACAGTTACCGTTTTTTATAGGCTTTTTACTCACGCTCGCATTCATGATGATTTTTGGTATCGCCGTGCAAACCATTGTGCTCAGACCGTTGATTGGTGAACCGATTATCTCTGTGATTATGGTGACCATTGGTCTATCGATGTTTTTCCAAGCGCTGATGAAGTGGATATTCGGTGTCTCTGCTGTGTCGTACCCGCAAGTGTTCGAAACCAACGTGGTGAATATCGGAGGTTTGAATGTTGAGTTTGCTTACATTATGAGCTTGATCTTCTCAATGCTCATCATGGGCGCGTTCTACTGGTTCTTCAAATTCAGCAAAATGGGTCTGGCAATGCGCGCAACGGCATTCAACCAGCAAGTAGCCCAGAGTCTTGGCATTTCCATCAAGAAAGTGTTCACCATCAGTTGGGCCATTTCGGCAATGGTATCTGCAACAGCAGGGATTGTTATCGGTATCGTTAACGGCGTATCTGACGCGCTATCCATTATTGGTATCAAAGTTTTCCCAGCCGTTATTTTAGGTGGCTTAGATTCGGTAGTCGGCGCAATTGTCGGTGGTATTACCATCGGGGTGCTAGAAAACTTGGCTGAGTTTTTTGATAGCCAATACCTGCAAGTGGGTAACTTATACAACATCGCACCATTCTATGTGCTGTTAATCATTCTTGCCTTCAAGCCATATGGCCTGTTTGGTACCAAAGATATTGAGCGTATTTAAGGAGAAATCACATGGCTCAACTTAGCATGCGCCCATGTGGGGATTTTCGAACCACATACAAAAGCGATACGCCAATTTTTGAAACCAAAACCATCAGAAGCCTTGCGATTGCTGGTGTCATCGCCATGCTGGCAGCACCGCTGGTCTTGGATATTTACTTCCTAAACCTGTTTATTCAGATTGCATACCTCGGTATCGCGGCATTGGGCTTAAACATTCTGGTTGGTTTTACCGGACAAATCTCGCTAGGTCACGGTGCGTTCTTTGGCTTTGGCGCCTTTGCATCGGCTTGGCTAAATAACCAGTTTAACATTCCAGTCGTGTTTGCGATTCCGCTTGCGGGTTACTTAACCATGATTGTGGGGATGCTGTTTGGTCTGCCAGCCGCTCGAATTAAAGGTTTATATCTAGCTATCGCAACGTTGGCGGCGCAGTTTATTTTAGAGGACTTCTTTGCTCGCGCAGATTGGTTCAGTGGCGGCTCATACGGTGCAAGCGCGAACCCAATTAATTTGTTTGGCTTTGAGTTTACGACTGACGAAAGCTTCTTCTACATCGCTCTGTTTGCGCTGATCTTCATGTATATGTGGGCATCAAACTTAATCCGTTCTCGTGACGGTCGCGCGTTTGTCTCAGTACGAGATCACTATTTGTCAGCAGAGATCATGGGTATCAACCTAACCAAGTATCGTCTGCTCTCATTTGGAGTGTGTGCATTCTATGCAGGCATCGGGGGGGCACTCTACGGACATTATCTAGGGTTTGTATCAGCAGAAGGCTTCACCATCATGATGTCTATCCAGTTCTTGGCAATGATCATCATTGGTGGCTTGGGTTCAGTCAAAGGCACATTGATGGGGACGATATTTATCGTATTGCTGCCTGAAGTTTTGGAGTTTGGCGTAACGGGGCTTTCAGCGTTTGGTGATACCACCGCTTTCACTGATGGTCTGGCTTACTTCAAAGAGATGGCGATTGGTTTAGTCATCATGCTGTTCCTCATTTTCGAACCTCAAGGATTATCGCATCGCTGGCAACAGATTCGAGCATATTGGAAACACTATCCGTTCTCATATTAACGTGGAATTAAGTGGAATATACCTCAATAACAAGGACAACGAGTTATGAACAAAGGACATTTAGCGACAACGTTGGTGCTGTCATCTGCACTGTTTACTACTGCAACTTGGGCAAAAGATTCTGTGTTTGTCGGGCAATTAGTCGACTTTTCTGGACCAACTGCCTATGTGAGCAAGCCTTATGGTTCTGGCGTGCGAGACGCATTGCGTTGGATTAACCAAAACGGTGGCATTAACGGTACCGAGCTCGAATTTGAAACAGTAGACATGGCGTACAAAGTACCAGTGGCGATTTCTAACTATAAACGTTGGGTTGCGCGTAAAGACATGGTTGCGCTGCAAGGTTGGGGTACGGCGGATACCGAAGCGCTTATTTCGTTTGTTACCAAAGACAAAGTGCCGGTGTTCTCTGCTTCTTACTCTGGTCACTTAACTGACCCAACCGGTAAAAACCCAAAAACCGCGAAACCAGCGCCTTATAACTTCTTTTATGGTGCGTCGTACTCGGATGCGTGCCGTGCGCTAGTTAAGTGGGCGAAAGAAGATTGGGAATCTAAGGGCAATCAAGGTGCGCCGAAATTTACGCACATTGGCGATAACCATCCATTCCCGAATGCGCCAAAAGAAGCGTGTGCAGAGTACGCCAAAGAGCTTGGTTTTGATGTGCAAAACCCAGTCGTTGTGTCACTAAAACCAGGGGACTTCAAAGCGCAATGTTTGTCGCTGAAAGAGTCAGGCACCAACTACGGTTACATTGCTAATATCGGTAGCTCGGTTATCTCACTAGTGAAGTCTTGTAACACGGTTGGGACAGAGTTCCAGTACATGGCAAACATTTGGGGCGGCGATAAGCCAGTGCTTGAAGCAGCAGGCGATGGCCTTAAAGATTACGTTTTCCCAGGTATGACAGCGTTTTGGGGAGATGATAATGAAGGCATGAAACTGGTCCGTGAGATTTCTAAGCAGTCTGAATCAGAGCCGGGCGAATTCAGAACTCACCATTACATTCGCGGTATTTGTTCTGCGTTCTATATGAAAGAAGCAATGGAGTGGGCGAAAGACAACGGTGGCATCACAGGTGAAAACATCAAGAAGGGCATGTATGTCCATGACAACTGGGTACCACAAGGCTTAGAAGGTGTTTGTGTCCCTGCGAACTGGAAACCGGAAGATCACCGAGGCACAACAACCGTGAACGTCTTTATGGGCAACAACGATGGCGGCGCAGTTGATATTAAGAAAGTATCTCAGGTGACATTGTCACGTCGTGACGATTGGCTAGGTTACTAATCTACGACTTATTAATAACAAAGCTTACTGAAAATAAGGATGGGTGAGAGAACACTCTCACCCTAGCAAGGAGTAGCTTGATGGCTGAATTAGCAACGAATATCGAACCGGCAGAAATACTGCTTTCAGTGAACAACATTGAAGTCGTCTACGACGAAGTAATACTAGTACTTCGCGGTGTGAGTTTAGAAGTTCCAAAAGGGCAGATTGTGACCTTACTGGGCGCCAACGGTGCGGGTAAATCCACAACGTTGAAAGCCATTTCTGGTTTATTGAAAACCGAAGATGGTGAAGTGACGCGCGGCGAAATCAACTTCATGGGCGAGCGTATAGACAACAAAAGCCCGGAAGAGATCGTCCGTTCGGGCATCTTCCAAGTTATGGAAGGGCGCCGAATTGTTGAAGATATGACGGTAATAGAAAATCTTCGCTTAGGCGCTTATACACGCTCTGACAACGAAGTTGAACAAGACATCGAAATGGTGTTTGACTATTTCCCGCGACTCAAAGAGCGCACTGGCCTGGCGGGCTATTTGTCTGGCGGTGAGCAACAAATGTTAGCGATTGGCCGAGCGTTAATGGCTCGACCGAAGATGATTTTGTTGGACGAACCGTCTATGGGGCTTTCTCCACTGCTAGTTAAAGAAGTATTCAGCATTATTAACAAGATCAACAAAGAGCAAGGTATTACCATGCTTTTGGTTGAACAGAATGCCAACTTCGCTCTTCAAGCGGCCGATTACGGTTACATCATGGAATCAGGCAAAATCGTACTAGATGGCAGCAAGCACGAATTGCTAAACAATGAAGACGTAAAAGAATTCTACCTTGGCGGCGGCGATGAAGATCGCAAGAGCTTTAAGAATCTGAAATCTTACAAACGTCGTAAGCGTTGGTTGTAAGGAGCAAGGATGAACGAACTATTTGATGCGAAAGAATCGTTGTCTCTACAGGCGCGAGAAGAGTCGCTGTTTCAACGTTTGCCTGCGCTGATTGAAAATTCGAAAGGCAATAGCGAACATTACGCAGCGCATTTTTCTGAGTTAGATCCTACATTGGCAAACAATCGTGAAGGGCTTGCTCAGTTCCCGATTACACGTAAGTTCAATGTACCTAATCAGCAGCAACTTAAACCGCCGTTTGGTGGCTTAAATAGCGTTGCCATTGGTCAAATGGCGCGTGTTTTTCAGTCTCCTGGGCCTTTATATGAGGCTCAAACGGATGAGGCCGATTTCTGGCGTATGGGGCGCGCGTTTCACGCTGCTGGGTTCTGTGCGGGTGATTTAGTGCATAACACGCTCTCTTACCATTTCTCTCCTGGCGGATTTATTATGGATGGTGGCGCAAGGGCTTGTGGCTGTGCGGTATTTCCGGCTGGAGTAGGCAATACCGAAGCGCAAATAGAGGCAATTAAACAGCTTCAACCTAATGGTTACACTGGCACACCTTCTTATTTGCTGACGTTGCTACAAAAGTACCAAGAGAAATACAATGAGCTGCCTAGCTTTGAGAAAGCTCTGGTCTCTGGTGAAGCGGTTACAGCAGACATGCAACAGATGTTTGAGGAAAAAGGCATTGCAGTCTTTCAAGCCTACGCAAGTGCAGAGCTTGGTTTGATTGCTTATCAAGTGTCTGGTGAACAAGGATTAGTGATTGCCGAAGATATTATTGTTGAAATCGTTGATCCTGATGGTGTTCCTGTACAACCGGGAGAAGTCGGTGAAGTCGTTGTAACCTCGCTTGATGAGAAGTTCCCGCTGATTCGCTACGCAACGGGAGATTTATCGGCATATCTAGAGACAAGTTCTGATTCTTCACGCACGAATGCACGAATTAAGGGCTGGATGGGACGAGCAGACTCCGCGGTGAAAGTAAAAGGGCTGTTTGTTTATCCGCATCAGATCCAAGAAGTCTGTCGTCGCCACGATATTAAAGGCTCCTTGAAAATTGAGCGCGATGGCTTCAACGATGCCATTACTTTCTGTTGTCATGATGTGCATGTATCAGCAGAGGACATTCAAGCAACACTCCAGTCTGTCACTAAACTGAAAGGCAATGTCCAGTTTGTACCGAACCAAGCGGAGCAGCCGTTAATCAATGATCTTCGCAGTTAACTCATTGGTGGCATAAGTGCAGTAGAAAGTGGTTGTCATAAAAAACTAACAACGTCAGACAAAAGGCTAGAAAAGGGATACCACATTGCGCTGCGTATCCCTTTATTTTTTACTACCGCAATCAGGGAGCGGGTAAATGAAACAGGCACCAATGATTAACACACAATTCTGGGATGATTTGTTTATCCGAGGCACTATGCCTTGGGATGCCCAATCGACACCTCAAGAACTCAAGGACTATCTCGACAATTCACTTCATGTAGGCCAGTCAGTGTTTATTCCTGGGTGTGGTGCCGCTTATGAACTGAGCACTTTTATTCAATATGGGCATGACGTGATCGCGATGGATTACAGCCAAGAAGCGGTAAAAATGGCGCAATCAACGTTAGGTAACTACAAAGATAAAGTCGTATTGGGTGATGTATTTAATGCCGATTTTTCTCACTCGTTTGATGTCATTTACGAGCGGGCCTTTCTCGCAGCACTACCGAGAGACATGTGGTCAGAATATTTCTCTATGGTGGATAAATTGCTGCCAAGAGACGGTTTGTTAATTGGTTATTTCGTTATAGATGATGATTACCACTCTCGCTTCCCTCCATTTTGTTTGCGAAGTGGGGAACTGGCATCTTTTCTAGAGCCCACGTTTGAACTTGTGAAGTCCTCAGTGGTGGCAAACAGTGTTGAGGTTTTTAAAGGCAGAGAGCAATGGATGGTGTGGCAGAAGTGTTAGTCGTCACTGAGACTTCTTTAGAAAGTATTCGCGGAAACTGTCTGGTTCTTTTTTAATCGCTGAAAAGTAAGTCACAAATGTATGATATTTGGTCGATGCCATGAGCCAGAGAGCGATAATAGGAAAAAGTACAAAACTAACAAAAAAAAGTTTATGTTCATCTTCAAGAAGGAATAGGCCAAGAGCGTAAACAAGGAACTGAAAGTAAATATTGATTAAGTTGATTTCTGCCGCTTTAGGTTTGCCTCTAACAATCATCATGTTTGGGATAACAAGCAGTAGAGTCATGACCCCAGCAAAAGAAAAGTTTAGAGCCAAGAAAGTATCAGTAGTTAAGTGCTCAGACGACTGGTCAATCAATATTGCCAGCAACGTTACTGCCATGCCGCCTCCCATCATAATCAAGGTAATGACTGCCACGCCAACAAGAAAAACCCAAATAGAAAGGTAATGGTTGTCAAAAAACTCTTCTGCCTTCAATCTTTTAAACCTCATCGATACATACTGTGAAATAACAGAGGTTACTTCACTCTATTCCTGTTGAGGGGATACTCACACAGAAAGAATACGTATGTAAAATATCAATAAGCGTTAGTTTTAAAGGCGGGAGTTACCCCCATAATAGGTCGAAAGGTATTTCAGAATGGCTTCGCGATTATCACCCGGCAGTTCATCCATCCCTTGCTCTTCAATCATCCAGTCTAAGGTTTCATCTCATCGTTGGCGGCTTAGTCATTGTTGTGTGACCATGTGTAACGAATGACAGGCTGAGCAGACTGCCGCGACGAGTTCCATATTCTCTCCTGGCGCTAATATCCCATCACCAGCTGATTTGACCTCCATTTCAGATGAAGCAGTATTCCAATCTGGTGGCGTGTAGGGTTTTGGGTTGCTAGCCATGCAATGATTGCGGCTCGCGCACCCGGGTCTTTTACGCCGGGAAAGACCATGTTTGTGCCCGGAGCAAACTCCGGTGGTGACGCCAAAAAAAGCATCCAGTTTTTCTGCGTCCCATTGACCTTGATGCTGTTTGATGGCTTCGCTGTAATTGAAGCCTGTAAAGCCGGCAATATCACGCTCTGCTAAGCCCCAAAGAGGCAGCCCCACAAGCACTTCCTCCATTTTTCAAACTGGTGACAAGCTTTACACACCATCGCTTGCTGTTCGCCTGCGGCTATCAACTCGTCATTGTTTGCTAAGGCTGAGTAACTTAACAGCGCGAGAAAAGTAAACGAGAGCGGGAAAACCCGCTTATTTAAGGATGTTGCTTTCACTGTTATTCCCCCTTCATGTTTAACCCTTAACAATCAGCGCGATTCGGTGGAAGGTGTTGTTGAGGTAACCTTTCGGGTTCCATGTGATAGCAAAAGGTTGGCCCACCTCTTGGTCATCAGTCGCCTTTGCCCCAACTTCGTAGTAGCCCGCTTGGGGGAATGTCACTTTGGCGTTGAACGTCTGCCAAGCGCTGTCATTGGCTGGGGCTGCGAGTTCGGCATCCATCCATGTTGCGCCAAAATCAATCCTTTCTCGCTGCACTACCGAGAGACCAGTGGCCAGATTACTTTGCTATGGTGGATAAATTGCTGACAAGAGACGGTTTGTTAATTGGTTGTTTCGTTATAGATGATGATTACCACTCTCGCTTCCCTCCATTTTGTTTGCGAAGTGGGGAGTTGGAGGGTTATCTAGAACCGACGTTTAAGCTTGTGGAATCCTCAGTGGTGGCAAACAGTGTTGAGGTTTTTAAAGGTAGGAGCGCTGGATGGTGTGGCAGAAAAGTTGCCGTATTTAAACGCTATGGCATCAAATAATGAATACAAAATCAGCGTCACATAATGCATCTTTTAAAGACAATTATTCTTGTGGTAACGATAAGTGTTGTGAATTGGCGAAGTTGCGAGAAATGTGGATCATGTCCTTTGAAAATATAAGGATATATAATATGGACAAATCATTTTCTCTCATCGATAAGCCTACCTTCTTAGGCTCACTCTTTCTTTTACTCAGCGTCGTTATACCCTTAATTTTATTTCCCACACAAGGTGCGGATTGGATAGCTTCGGCCAAATTTTTCATGACCGATAAGCTTGGTGTGTTATACCTCGCACTGGGTATCGCAGCAATGTGTTTTATGATTTACACCGTGTTCAGCGATCTTGGCCAAATCAAACTTGGTGAAGCCGACGAGCAACCAGAATTTGGTAACGCCTCATGGGCTGCAATGCTATTTTGTGGAGGTATTGGCGCAAGTATTCTGTATTGGGGATGTATCGAGTGGGCATACTACTATCAATCACCACCATTTCAGTTGGAAGCAGGCAGTGAAGAAGCCATTCGCTGGGCCGCGACTTATGGTCTGTTTCACTGGGGACCGATTGCTTGGTCAATTTACCTTATTCCTGCTCTGCCTATCGCTTACTTCTTTTATGTACGCAAACAACCTGTTTTGAAAATCTCTAGTGCGTTAATGCCTGTATTAGGAGAAAAGCGTGCAAACGGTGGTATTGGCAAGTTTATTGATGTGTTGTTTATTTTTGGTATGTTGGGTGGCGCGGCGACTACGCTTGGCTTAGCAGCGCCTCTTATCAATGGTGGTCTACATCATATCTTCGGTCTTCCAAACAATACCTTCAGCCAAGTGGCTGTATTACTTCTCTGTACTGCTATTTTTGGTTACTCCGCGTATGCAGGGCTTGAGAAGGGGATCAAATTCCTTAGTAACATTAACTTCTGGGGTGCGATGGGCTTGTTACTCTTTATACTTGCCGTTGGGCCAACCGTGTTCATGTTAGAAACGGGCTTAGATTCAATTGGTCGTATGTTGTCTAACTTCTTTGTTATGGCTACCTGGGCGGAGCCGTTTGGTGGTTATGGTGAGTTTACAGATACACACTTCCCGCAAGACTGGACTATTTTCTACTGGGCATGGTGGTTGGTCTTTGCTCCTTGTATGGGATTGTTTGTTGCGCGTATCTCGCGTGGAAGAACGATCAAACAGATGGTCGTAGGTTCTATATTTTACGGTTCTTTAGGTTGTTTCTTATTCTTCATTGTTTTAGGTAACTATGGTTTATCGTTGCAATTGACGGGTGAGCTTGATGTCATTGCAATCCTCAACGAATCAGGCGCGCCAGCGGCTATTTTTGCAACGTTAGACACATTACCGTTAGGGCCAATCGTTATTGGTGTTTTTACACTATTGTGTATCATTTTTACGGCGACTTCGTTTGACTCTATCTCGTACATTCTTGCGTCTGTGGTTCAAAATGATGTGACGGAAGAACCGATGCGCTGGAACCGTTTGTTCTGGGCGTTTACTTTGTCTTTTCTGCCAACCGTCCTAATGTTCATGGGAGGTTTATCGACATTACAAACCGCTGCGATCGTGGGAGGTTTACCGTTGTTAGTTATCTCGGTGATGTTGATGGTGTCCTTTGTCCGCGCGGCGAGCCTAGATATTAAACATCAAGCAGAATACGAAGAGCCAACCATTAACATTGAAGAACTGCCGGAAATTGACCCTTGGTCAACAGAGGGAATGGCTTTGGCGAAATTTGAGCGCTTTAAAGACTTAGCTCAACAGGCGGCTGAAGAAGAGCGCGAAGCAATGGCGGCCCTGATGAGCATGCGTAAGAGAATTCGCGCATTTGCCTTAGAACACAGCTGTGAATCTGGGTTTTCGGACCATCATTTACCAGAAGAGATGCAAACAGAGCTACAGCAACTAACCGAAGCGCTTGAGTTGGCTCAAAAGAAGAAACAAGAACTGTCTGAGCAAGCCCAAGAATCTCGAATGGAATTTAATCATGTGTTATTAGGCGGCGCGTCGGCAGGCTTAGCAACACCGCAGGCTTAAGAGCAGGCACACAAGAGCCGAGTACAAACTCGGCTCTTTTTTTGCGTGGATACCTTACAGTTAAAAATTCTGCTCAATCAGTGTTAATGCTTACACTATTTTAGGTTGACCATCTGATGCGGTGGCACCGCCGTCTACAGGTAGGTTTACGCCATTAATGAAAGATGCGTCATCACTTGCCAAGAAAGTCACGACAGACGCAATTTCTTCAGGTTCGGCTGCTCGGCCAAGCGCAATGCGCTCATTGAATTTATCGCGGATGTCCTGCGGCCAGCCGTTTGTCATGTTGGTTTTTACTAAACTTGGGCATACGGCGTTAATTCTTACCCCATCCGCACCATGGTCCAATGCCATCGCTCGGGTAAGGTTCACCACTGCACCTTTACTCGCGCAATAGAATGCGGCACCCCAGTCACCACCCAAACCGGAAACGGACGCGGTATTTACCATACAACCTTTCGTTTTTAAGAGTTCAGGTAAAGCAAATTTCGCGCAATAAACAACACCATCAATGTTTACACCAGAGATCTTCTTCCAGTCTTCCACACTACCTTCAATCACGGAACCAGGGACATGTACGCCAGCATTGTTTACTAAAATATCCAGTTTACCGAAACGGGTAACAACATCAGAAATCAGTGCTGCGACTTTTTCTGGGTCAGAAACATCCATAGAATGCGCAGACACACGCTGTTTATCAAAGCCCTCAACGGCGTTTGCCAACTGCTCTTCATTCCAATCGGCAAGAGCGACGTTTGCGCCTTCTTCATACAAACGTTTTGCGATGGCCAAACCAATACCATTGGCAGAACCAGTGACGAGTGCGACTTTATTTTTTAATCCTCTCATGCGATTTCTCCTTCGAAACTTACAAAAACGGGATCTTGATTTTTCTCTGTGCGCGGCAACATCAGTTTGTCGTTGTCGCTGTAATCTACGGGGATAGCCACCACTGCTGGTCCTTCAACGTCCATGGCTTTATTCAATGTCGGTAGCAATTCGTGTTGACTAGTCACTGCGAAGCCTTTCGCGCCAAATGATTCGGCGTACGCCTTGAAATCAATTGGTCCAAATTTCACACCAGAGCAGCGCTGATATTTGTTGATCTCTTGCATTTCTACCATGTTGTAGGCGTTATCAACCCACACAATATGGACGATATTGCAGTTCAGTCTAACCGCGGTTTCTAACTCCATGCTCGATTGCATAAAACCGCCGTCTCCCGATATCGATACCACTTTGCTACCAGGTTTTAGTAGGCTGGCACCAATGGCCCATGGTAGTGCAACGCCCATTGTTTGTTGGCCGTTAGACACCAGCATTTGGCGAGCTCGAAAACAACTTAAGTAACGAGCGATCCAGATGTGGAAGCTCCCCATATCAAGACATAGCGTGGTATCTGGTGTGATGATAGATTGCATGGCTTTAATCAGTGCCAGTGGATGAAATCCTTGCTTGTGATAGACATTGGGATAGGTTTTGATCACTTGCCGTTGCAGTGCTACCTCTTCCAGTACTGAAAGTGCCGTTGGGGAAAGGCGGGCATATTCAGAGATATAGCTGCCCATCTTGTCTAATGACTGTGCAATATTTCCGACGATTTCAACACAAGGCTGATAATTAAGTTGGTATTCTGCTGGTTCAATATCGAGGTGAATCACTGGGTTGCGGTGGCTGTTCCAAAGCTCAGGGTCATACTCTATTGGGCTAAAGCCGATGGTGAGAATTAAATCGGCGTCCCGCAGTAAAACATCGCCAGGTTGGTTATTAAACAAACCGACACGCCCAGCAAAGTGATGATAGTAATTGATGTCTACCGTGCCGGCGGCCTGGTAAGTGCCGACAACGGGTAGCTGCGTATTTTGAAGAAACCGAGCGATAGCAGCAGCGTTTTGACTGCGGCTCGCGTGAAGGCCAAGTAAAACCACACAGCGCTTTGCTTTACTGATTCGACTGACCGCTTCTTCGATTGCTGCGATGTCTGCGCAACCAGGCTGTGTGTAAGGCGAGGGGACAATAATGTCCGTTTGGGTTTGCTCGGATAAAACATCTTGGGGGAGACTCAAAAAGCAAGCCCCAGGACGACCTGACTCTGCGATACGAAATGCGTTCGCCATGATCTCGCTTGCGGCGTCCACATGCTGCACTTCAGCACTGAACTTAGTTATAGAGCGAAAAATACTGACGGTATCCATGCTCTGGTGTGTTTGTTTTTGCTGGTCAGTTCGTTTCACCGCACCACCGATAGCAATCAGCGGATCGCCTTCGGAGTTTGCTGTTGCAACCCCCGTAACTAGATTTCCACAGCCAGGGCCTGACGTAACCATTGTGACGCCTGCTTTGCCGGTTAGTCTTCCCATAACGCCCGCCATAAATGCGCCGTTAGCCTCGTGACGTACCGGAATCATTTGGATGTTAGTGTCTTCAATCGCATCGAACAGTCGATCGATTTTTGCACCGGGAATACCGAAAATGTACTTAATGCCGAGAGACTCTAGCTGTTGAGCGATCAACTGAGCTCCATTTTTATTTGAAGGTTTGGATTGCATTTGTTGTCCTTATTATTTGCCTGACTTTGTTACTTTTCCGCCTTTTCTATGGCGGTATTTATATCTTCCGGAGCCAAATTGGCGTTGAGGAAGTCTGTCGATACTGGGGTATCAATCACTAGCCGCGAGACTTTGCCAATCTGGAGGAACCCTGACGAAATGCTGTAATCCTGAATATGACCACCTCCTTGGCGGTCATCGGTAATAAAGTGTTCGTGATAGCCGGGCACATTGATGCCAGTCGTATATTTAGGACTGCGAAAGCCGGCGACCACTCCTTGCTTATGCGTGAAGCGGAACGTTGGTTGTTCTTTGACCACTTCAAGCATTGGCCGATAAGGGCGTGTTTGTTTAGGTACGGTGCGAGTACGAACTGAATCGAAAACGCCATCAATGCGCACTGCGCAAAATAGGTTATCGCTTGGAACCAGGTCGTCTATGAGGCTATGGACTTCATGACGTGACATGCGCGATGTCAGTGGCAGCTCGATATCAGGCTTAAAAAAAGTCATGACAGCAAAGGGCGTTTTTTGCGCCAGGTCTGCCGGGTTTGCGGAGCCATCCGACTTGAGTTGAAAAACTTCCTTATCAAACGCAATCAACTCACCATCCAATTCATTGAACGTACCTAAACCAAAATCCCCATGTTTCAGCAGTTCTTCTATGGTTGTCGAGCCTTCGTAAACACCAGCGATCAAAGCACTCATTAACGAAGTCTGATAAATCTCACCATCTCCGGTAACATGATGGTATTCAGAAAATTCTTTCGCTACTTCAAGCGAACAAGCACATAGAGGGTTATAAAATCCACGCATGAGTAAGACCAGTTATGCAATGAAGAGTATATTTAGATTGACTTCTACACGGTGCTAAATCCAATATAAAAAAGATTTATTTTGATATGGAAAATATATGGAATTTCGCTACCTGAAGTATTTTGTCGCGGTCGCCGAGACTCGTCACTTTACCCGAGCGGCTGAACAGCTAGGGATTGCGCAACCTCCTTTGAGTCAACAAATCAAAAAGCTAGAGCACGAGCTTGGCGTGGACTTATTTAAGCGCTTGTCTAGAGGAGTAGAACTGACCCATGCAGGGCAAGTCTTTTATACGGATGCGGTAAATATTCTTGCTGATGTGGAACGCGCTAAAGCAAAAGCCCGACAGATTGCCCGTGGTGAAAATACGCAGGTTAAAATTGGGTTCGCGACGTCAACATCAACCTGCATTAAGGTATTGGAGAGGATTGGGCGTATTCAAGAGAATGGGGTTCATTTACAGACGGCGGAACTGTCAATGCCAGAGCTTGCCACTCAGTTAAAAAGCAAACAACTTGATCTCGCAATCATGCGGCTACCCTGTTACGCCAGTGAACCTTTTGAGCACAAGGTGTTGTTTAACGACCCGTTTGTCGCAGTGATTCCGGCGGGCCACGAACTGGCAAAATATCCCTGTATCCAGATGAAACAGTTGAGAGACCATAAAATTTTACTGTTTCCACGAGAGACGGGCCCCGCATTGTTTGATGGCATGAGCACACTTTTTGCCGACGCAGGAGTAAGGCTCGCACCACAGTTCGCAGCACCGCAACTTCGTACGACGATTGCCATGGCGCAGGCCGGGTTAGGTATTGCTCTCGTTCCGCGCTCACTGGCTGAACATCTCGATGATTCCGCGACAGTCGCCGAGATTGAGGATATCCCTCTCACTAGTCGTGTTGTTGTTGCTTGGGAGGCATCTAATCTCAATAAACAAGCGTTAAAAGTAGCCACGAACATCGGTCATGTTGAGGCTTAAAGATGAGTCATCGAACTGGCTCTGATAGCCACAGGCAAATGTGATACTCTCACTCGTTATATGCAAAGCTATGCTTTGGTTGAATAGACAAATCTTACTCCACGAATAGAACTTACTGAGGATGTACCAATGATATACGCTGCGGTCTTTGATATGGACGGGTTGCTGATTGATTCAGAACCTTTGTGGAAGGAAGCGGAAAAGCTGGTGTTTTCATCAGTTGGTGTCCAAGTGACCGAAGTGCTGTCAAAGCAGACTGCAACTATGACGACAGGTGAAGTAACAAGGTTTTGGTATGAACGTAATCCTTGGCAAGAAAAGAGCCTAGAGGAAGTAGAGAATGCTGTTGTGGATAAAGTGGAGGCATTAATAATTGAAAAAGGATGCGAATTAGAGGGTGTTACAGAAACACTCAAATTGCTTAAGGAAAAAGGACTTAAGATAGGGTTGTCTACTAATTCACCTTATCAACTCATTCCCATCATTTTGAACAAACTCGGTATTGCCAGTTACTTTGACGCGATATCATCGTCAGACGATGTAGAGCAGGGTAAGCCAGAGCCAGATGTCTACCTTTCAACAATCAATAAACTAGGTGTAGATTCAAGTAACTGTATTGCCTTTGAAGACTCTTATTCGGGCATGCTTGCGGCAACACGAGCAAACATAAAAACAGTCGTGATACCTCAACCTGATAAGTTCTACCAAGAGTTTAATGAAGCCAGTCTAAAGCTGCAAAAGCTATCAGAGTTTAATGAAAGCCATTTGGCGAGTTTAATGGACTTGAATTTGAAAGAAACAATTGCACCAACACCGCATGAAAGTTTTTTAGAAGAAGGACTTGATTGTGAATAGTCGGTCGCTGAAAAAATACCTACTGCCAATGTTCTTATTGGTTTTACCTATAGAATCATTCGCAAAAGATACGACTATGTTGGACGAGCTCAATAATCGATTTGTTACATTTGAAAGGCGATTTGATGATTGTATCAACTCTGCTTCTCAAAATGATATGAGTGAAAACATTGTCGGTCAGATTCAAGCGCTTAATATTGATTTTGAAATTTCGGTTGGCTATTTATACAAACAATCACTTTATTTATGCTCTGATGATGAATTCAGTGATTTAGCAAGAATTATCATGATAATTGAAACCTCCGATAATGATGGATTGCAATTATCAAAGGCAAAAGCTAGTCAAATTAGAAAGCTACTTTTTAGCAAAGTGGATTTACGTTTAGAGTCGAAGTTTCAAAGTTTACCGCAAGATAAAAAGGAAGCATTACTGAGCATTGCGAAAAAGCTTGAACCTTTTGATCTCGTAAGCATGCATGAACGACTTCAGGCAATGTAGACTTATGAAAGAATGTTTTGAGTAGATTCTTAACGCTTGGCTTTTTCATTAAGATTGAGTATTAGGTTCAACGCCTCTAGCTCTTACACAAGATCTAGAGGCATCCATTTTTTATTGACTTAAAAGTGCCGAGCTACGATTTTAACCCGGCAGCGGTCATCATGACGCGAAATAACATAGACACTAACCCTAATGCAGCGACGCTAACGACCCAAATTCCAACCATCCAAGCCCATTGGCGGCACCAATTTTTGATTTTCATACTCACTCCTTATCAACTCGTTAATGGTACGCTTCGCCTTCTTTTACTTTTCCGGAGAAGACGTAGTAACTCCAAAAGGTGTAAGCCAGAATGATCGGGATGATGATCACTGCTCCAACGAGCATAAAGCGCTGACTGCTTGCAGGAGCCGCTGCTTCCCATATTGATATGCTAGGAGGAATGATATTTGGCCAGATACTGATGCCAAGCCCAGCGAACCCGAGAATCACGATCACTAACGCCATCACGAAAGGGCTGCGCTCTTTACGCTTTTTAACGGAGTCGGCAATCTTCAAACATACCAGCCCAGTAATGACAGGTACGGGCAGTAAGTAGAACAAATTAGGCAGAGAAAACCATCTTTCCGCAATGGCAGGGTAAGCAAGTGGAGTCCAAGCGCTCACAATGACTAATGCGGAGATCATCGCCAGTAGTGTTTTGTTAGTGAAGCGGTGCATCGTGTTTTGCAGTTCACCTTCCGTCTTCATGATGAGCCATGTGCTACCAAGCAGCGCGTACGTTGCGACTAAACCCAAACCACAAAAGATGGGAAAAGGGCTGAGCCAGTCGAGTTGGCTACCTACGAAGACGCGGTTTTCCACCGCAAAGCCTTGAATTACCGCGCCAACAACGATGCCTTGGAAAAACGTGGTTAAAATCGAGCCGATCATAAAAGAGCGGTCCCAGAACTTTAAGTGGTTTTCCAATGCCTTAAAGCGAAACTCAAACGCTACGCCACGAAAGATCAAAGCAATCAACATCAACGTCAAAGGGATGGTTAGCGCTTCAATAATCACCGCGTAAGCCATCGGAAAAGCGCCAAATAGAGATGCGCCTCCAAGCACAATCCAAGTTTCGTTACCGTCCCAAACTGGCGCGACACTGTTGACCATGACGTCTTTTTGTTTTTCATCCTTGATGAAGGGCATCAGTATTCCAATACCCAAATCGAAGCCATCCATGATGATGTACATCAAAGTGGCAAAAACGATGATCGCGAACCAAATCACGGATAAATCAAAATGCATATTCTCTACCTTAACTTTGTGACAAATTCTAGATGCGGCCTGAAACGGTCGTCATGTCGTGCTCATCGTGTTCGATTGCATCGGGGCCTTTCTTGATTTGGTGGATCATGTAGTAATACCCAAAACCAAACACCAAGCTGTACACAACAAGGAAACACAGCAGGCTGATGCTCATTTGTAGGTCTCCGTGTGCAGAAACCGCGTCACGCGTTTTTTGTACGCCATACACGACCCAAGGTTGCCGACCAACCTCTGTCGTAAACCAGCCAGCGAGTATTGCGATAAGACCAGATGGCCCCATAAATAATGAAAATTTGAGGAACCAACGCGAGGTATAAAGCGTGTTCTTTTTTCGTAACCACATGCTGTAGAAGCTTTGAAAAATCATCAGAAGTCCTAGCCCGACCATGATTCGAAATGACCAAAAGACGATAGGTGAGTTCGGTCGTTCCTCTTTCGGGAAGTCTTTCAGCGCCGGGATTGGCTCAGTTAAACTGTGGCGTAGGATCAAACTTCCTAGAACAGGAACTTCTAAGGCATAGTCTGTGCGTTCTTGTTCCATGTTTGGCATGCCGAACAAAATCAATGGGGTTGGTTTGCCATCGCTGTTATCCCAATGTCCTTCGATGGCGGCGATTTTGGCGGGCTGGTATTCTAAGGTGTTTAGCCCGTGCACATCGCCAATCACGGCTTGGAGTGGCGCAAGGAACACTAAGATCCCGAGCGACATCGAAAACATGGTTTTTACAGCAGTCGTTTGATTGCCTCTCAATAAATGCCAAGCGGCTGACGCGCCTACAAAGAGTGCCGAACTGACGAAAGCCGCGACGCTCATGTGCGCCAAACGATAAGGAAATGAAGGATTGAAAACGATAGCAAACCAGTCGGTTGGCACCACGCGTCCGTCGACAATTTCATAGCCTTGTGGCGTTTGCATCCAACTGTTGGAGGCGAGAATCCAGAAGGTCGAAATGATCGTGCCTAACGCCACCATTGAGGTTGCAAAAAAGTGCAGCTTTTCGCCGACGCGACGCCAACCAAACAGCATCACGCCAAGAAATCCAGCTTCGAGAAAGAAAGCCGTTAACACTTCATAAGTCAGTAATGGGCCTGTGATAGAACCAGCGAAGTCGGAGAAACCACTCCAGTTGGTGCCGAATTGATAGGCCATGACAAGACCAGATACAACACCCATTCCAAAGTTAACCGCAAAAATTTTCGACCAGAAGTGATAGAGCTTTTGGTAATCGGGATTACGTGTTTTTAGCCATAAGCCTTCCAGCACGGCGAGATAGGTGGCCAAACCTATGGTGATAGCGGGGAAAATAATATGAAAGGATACCGTAAAGGCGAACTGTATCCGTGCAAGCATAAATGCGTCGAGGCCAAACATTAAACTTCCTTTGATCTTTTAAGTTTTATGAGAGAGCTATTTTAAAAGGAGCGGAATGAGGGAAGTAGGTACAGACAGTGACTATAAACCTATAACAGATTAAATATTGAAGTGTTATTATTTTGAATTCGGCTTTATGGAAGGGGATTTGCGTTTGGCGAAGTATCAAGAGTTAGTGGAACAGCTTAAAAGGCAGATAAAATCGGGGATATGGCATCCGGGTGACAAGCTGCCTTCGCTGCGTCGCCAATCTGAACACTCGGGTTTGAGCTTGATGACGGTGTTGCACGCGTATCAAATTCTGGAATCTCAAGGCTGGGTCACGTCACAGCCGCGATCTGGTTATCGAGTCGCGCCCAATATTAAGAGCTCAAATGAACCCCAAGCGCCAGCCGCGGTTTCGTGGACTGAGCAGGTAGACATCAATGAGTTTATCTTTGATGTTCTGCAGGCGAGTAAAAATCCATCCATGATCAATTTTGGCTTTGCCTATCCAGACCCAAGTTTGTACCCACGATATCACGTGAATCGGGCGATGAGCGCAGCCGCTCGCAATATGCCGATTTCCACCACCTTTGATAACTTACCGCCGGGAAACGAGCAATTACGCACCATCATCGCGAAGCGTTATGCTGCGAAAGGCATTGAAATTTCACCCGATGAAATTGTCATTACGGCAGGCGCGCTGGAGGCGTTAACGCTCAGTTTGCAAGCCTGCACAAGACCGGGAGATTGGGTGGTTGTGGAGTCGCCTGCATTTTATGGTGCATTGCAATCCTTAGAGCGGTTAGGTTTGAAAGCGCTCTCAGTAAGAACAGACCCAGTCACGGGCATTGACCTAGACTCATTGGAACGAGCGCTGCAAACACACGATGTGAAAGCGTGCTGGCTGATGTCGAACTTCCAGAATCCTCTGGGTTTTACGCTTTCTAACGAGAAAAAACAAAAGCTGATTGAACTGACACAGCGATATAACGTGCCAGTGATTGAAGATGATGTGTACAGCGAACTGCATGCCGAGAATGACTCGGTTTACCCACTAAGAATGTTTGATGACACGGGCAATACCATGTTGTGCTCCTCGTTTTCAAAGTCGTTAATCGCAGGGCTACGTATTGGTTGGGTTGCGGCGGGAAAGCGGGCGCTAGAGGTACAAAAGTTACAGTTAATGAGTACATTAGCGACGAGTGCACCAGTGCAAATGACATTGGTGCACTATTTAACAAGCCGCAATTATGAATCGCATTTGAAGCAGTTACGGAAAAAGCTGTTTGAACGTAAAAGTAAGATGACGGTTCTGCTTAGTGAGCTGTTACCTGAAGCAGTCAAAGTGTTAAGCCAAAGCGGTGGGTACTTTATTTGGTTAGAGCTCCCCAAGCATATTGATGCCTTGCCGATATATCGAGAAGCACTAAAAGGTAATATCAGCATCGCACCGGGAAAGATGTTCAGCCTGACAGAACAATACGATCACTGTATTCGTCTTAACGCTTCTTTTGAGCTCAATGACAAATATGTTCATGCTCTCAATCTGCTCGCTAATATTATTCGCGATCATTTGGCGAAATAGCGACTTTCTTCAGTTTTTTGGTTTAATGGAGCGCGCCGGATTTCCAACAACTCGATCGCCCGGCGCAACGTCTTTGGTTACGACAGAGCCAGCGCCGACGACAGCCTCATCACCAATGGTCACGCCTGGCAGTATGATAGCGCCCCCACCAATCCAAACGTTATTGCCGATTTTTACCGGTTTGGCGATCTCATCTCCAGCTAAGCGTCTTTGCGTATCGAGTGAATGAGCGGCTGTGTAAATTTGCACTCTAGGCCCAATCATGACGTTCGCGCCAACCTCAACCTGTCCATTGTCCAGAATAATGGCATCCCAGTTGATGTAGGTGTTTTCTCCGATGGACAAGTGACAACCGTAGGTAAGTTGAAGCGGTGGCTCTATACAGGCGCTGTTTTCTAATTGGACGCCCATTTCTGCCAATAGTTGTCTACGTATATCTGGGTTTGGCTCGTGGTTAAATTGGAAGACAAGCTGCGCGGTTTTGGCGCGCATTAGCTTTAGTTCTTCATCCAGACAATTATAGGTTTCTCCAGAGCGCATCCGAGTCAGTTCTGACATAACAATCATTCCATCAATGTTATTTGCAATAAGGTGCATAATAAGTGAGAGTGATTCGAAGTGAAAATTTGATGCTTAAAAATCAGAAAGTTATCACTGATTTGTCTTGCGTATCCAGTTGGTTGATTGGCTCGTTTAGTTCATAAAGACGTACTCCCTAAATGGCTTAATCGGTTGAAGCCAAAGTGGGAAACCACTCGAAGCGTTTTACGTAGATTACAATATAGTTAATAAGAAGAACTTAATTGAGCCGCTTGCGCTATCGATTGGGATAAAAATATAAGACTTATGCGCTCTGGCTTGCTGGCAACGATGAATCAAGAGTGAGCACTTTATGTTCGAACGGGTCATTTCATTTTTAGAAACAACACTGTTTACCTTTAACGAACAACCTATCACGTTGTGGGCGATATTGATGGTGCCGACATGGGTGATTGTCGCTTTATGGTTATCGAAAATTTTGATCAAAACCGTTACGTCAAGAATGTCTTCATCGGGGAAAGACCCAAACGTGATTCATTTGGTTAAACGGATATTATTTGTCATCGCTCTCGCCATTATTTTTATGACCACACTTTCGATGATCAATGTGCCAATTACCGCGTTTGCCTTTCTGTCTGGTGCCATCGCTATCGGCTTCGGTTTTGGTGCGCAAAACATCATTAACAACTTCATAAGTGGCTGGATTTTGATTGGTGAAAAGCCAATCCGAATTGGGGACTTTTTAGAGGTTGAGGGCGCCAAAGGCACTGTCGAGCAAATAAATACACGTTCAACGCGAATCAGGCGAACCGATGGTGTTCATATGCTCATACCCAACAGTCAGTTGATTGAGAACGTGGTGATCAACTGGACGTTATGCGACAGATTAGTTCGTGGCTCGGTCGTCGTCGGTGTCGCGTATGGGAGCGATGTCAAACAGGTTGCAGCCTTAATGGCGGAAGTGACTTCGCAGCAAGCGCAAGTTCTGAGTTCGCCAGCGCCAGATGTGTTTTTTCAAGACTTTGGTGACAATGCTTTGATCTTCGAATCTTATTTTTGGATTAACTCAACGGTTGAGGGCGGGATTCGATCGGTCGCAAGTGCCATACGTTTTGAAATCTATGAAGCTTTCGAAAAGCACGGTATTGAAATCGCGTTTCCACAACAAGATGTGCACATTGATGGGGAAATCAAGTTGTCTAGGGAGAGAAACGGATAGGGCGATAAGCGGTGTTGGTGCCCTTATCTTGGCTTCGAGTAGTGATTGCGAGGCGGTCACAACACGGATTAACCTCGCTAGAAACCAGTTTGAAGGCGTTATTGGTTGTCCCACATGACTTCGCATTCTTCTTTGATTGCTGATTTTAGCAACTCAATCAGTGGAAACGCTCTGCGTCCTAGGCTTACCGCGGGCTCTGCTTGTTCTTCCTCTTCGTCTACATCAGTAGGGAGGTTTTCTTCAGCTGCATTTTTCGCCGATAGAGCAGAAGTTAATCTTGATAGCGCGTCAGGAACATCTTGAGCGGAAATTGATCCCGGCACAGTGCCGCTGTGACCCATCATTTTGAGCATATCTAATGCAATATCACCAAACATTGTGACGTTTGAGTGGCTTCGACAACGAAATGTTATGAGCATTTACCTGATCCTGTTTTATATGTTCGCTTTGAAACTAAATTGTAGCTGAAATCAGGCACTAATTAATGTGATGAAGACCGTTGAGCGTTAAGGTTTTTATGAGTAACAATAAAAAACGGGCACGTACGTCTGCATGCCCGTTTAAATACATTATTTGATTATGATGGTTGATGATTTACAAGCTATACGGATCGCCTAGAGCCAATGCGACCCTAGAAGCTGGAGGTTTTCCTAACGCACGGCAAATTTGCCAACCCGCTTCATTGATGACGCTAAGGTCAACGCCCGTTTCAATCCCAAGTTGCTCACACAGATAAAGTACATCTTCCGTTGCAACATTGCCACTGGCACCTTTCGCGTAAGGGCAGCCGCCCAAACCAGCAACCGCGCTATCAATGGTGTTGATGCCCATTAACAAGGCTTGGTAAATATTGGCTAAAGCTTGTCCATAGGTGTCATGAAAATGTACCGCGAGCGCGTCTTTTGGCAGTAGCGTTAACAACGAATCCAGCATGGCGATAACGCGATTAGGCGTTGCTTTACCGACAGTATCACCGAGCGAAATCTCATAACATCCCATATCAAACAACGTATTGGCGACCTTGGTAGTTTGCTCTGGCTTGATTACACCCTCATATGGACACACCATGGTACAAGACAAGTACCCGCGTACAGGAATGTTATGCTGGTTCGCCAATTCGATAACGGGTTTAAATCGAGCGAGACTTTCGGTAATGCTGCAGTTGATGTTCTTCTGGCTGAACGTTTCTGAAGCGGAGCCAAATACCGCAATTTGCTTTACACCGCTTTCCAGCGCACGTTCTACCCCTGCGAGATTTGGTGTGAGCGCGCTATAAACCACGTCAGGCTTTTTTGAAATACCAGCAAACACCTGATCGGAATCGGCCATTTGAGGCACCCACCTTGGAGAGACGAAAGATCCCGCCTCAATATGCTTTAAGCCACTGCTGCTTAGTTGGTTAATCAAACGGATTTTATCAACCAGCGTCACTGACGTTTCATTTTGCAGACCATCACGAGCGCCGACTTCGACGATATTAACCTTCGCTGGTAGCATATTCGCGCTCCTTATCTTCACTGACGTTATCCGATATCAAAGACAAATTCAGCAGGATGGAACCGTGCTGTACTTGGTCCCCGTGCTGATAAAACAATTCGTCGACTTTTGCTGCTACCGGAGCCGTGATGGTGTATTCCATTTTCATTGCTTCGAGTACCAAAAGCGGATCGCCCGCCGCCACTTCGTCACCTTTAGCCACCATAACTGCTGAAATTATGCCGTTGAGTGGTGCGGTTGGACTGAGTTCATCGTCTACATCTTTTGCAGAGTGAAAGTCAGGTTGATGAGCGAACGTGCGCTGCTGACCAAGATAAAACAGTGTTGTCTTTTGTTCGTTGCTAAGTGCATTAAGGGTGTAACGCACATTATCAATATCGACGATAAATTGGTTGTCACTTTCAAGCAGGATGACCTGATGCAGATCCTCGCCGCATCGGACAGTGAAGTGAGATCCTGTATCTTGCGATGATTGTTGCAAACGTACTTGATGGTTGGCATTGGCATCCGTGAAGTTAAATCGGTAAACGTTGTCAACCGACAGTCTAAAACCTCGTTTGGTTGGCGCGGGTAACGTTAAGCTGTCTGATTTTGAAATCAGATCATTCCAGCGAGCAACCGCCGCCAATGTAAGCCAGATTGAATCCGACACGTCTTGCTGCTCATTTATGCCTTGTTGATGTGTGACGAGGAAACCTGTATCAAGCTCAACCTCTGCAAAGGCTGGCTGCGAAATAATGCTGTGCAGATAACCAATGTTTGTCGTTACGCCACGTACGTGATATTGAGTTAACGCCTGCTTAAGCTGCTTTAGAGCGATATCACGAGTTTGCCCCCAGACGATCAGCTTGCTGATCATTGGATCGTAATATTCGCTGATGCTATCGCCTTGGGTAACACCGCTATCAACTCGTACGTACGCTAGGCGCACATTACTATCTGATACGGGTTCTTTTAAGTAGTCAATGCGGCCAGTCGACGGCATAAAGTCATTGTCTGTATCTTCTGCGTAAATTCGCAGCTCAATTGAATGACCGTTGTGGGTGATTTCAGATTGCGAAATAGGTAAATGCTCGCCAGCTGCGACTTTGAATTGCCACTCCACCAAATCAACGCCGGTGATCAATTCAGTGACAGGGTGTTCAACTTGCAGACGGGTATTCATCTCCATGAAGTAGAATTGACCTCGGCTATCGAGTAAAAACTCTACCGTGCCCGCGCCAACATAGTCGATCGCTTGAGCGGCCTGAACCGCAGCTTCACCCATTTGTTTACGCAGTTCATCACTAAGACCGGGAGCTGGTGCTTCTTCGACTACTTTTTGGTGACGACGTTGAATGGAGCAATCGCGATCAGAAAGATAGACACAGTTGCCATGTTGGTCTGCAAATACCTGAACTTCAACGTGGCGAGGCTGCAATATACATTTTTCGATTAGAAGCTGCTTATCGCCAAAGCTTGAAAGTGCTTCACGCTGCGCACCGTCGATGGCCAGAGGCATTTCGGCTGCGCTATTGACCACTCGCATGCCTTTACCGCCGCCACCTTGTGTTGCTTTAAGCATCACTGGGTAACCGATTTTTTCCGCTTCCGCTAATAAGTGCTCTACGCTGTTGTCTGTGCCGTGATAGCCGGGAACCAAGGGCACGTTCGCCTCAGACATGATGGCTTTGGCTTGCGACTTCGAACCCATTGCTTCAATTGCGCTGGTGGAAGGGCCAATAAAAACAATGCCATTTTCGCTGCACGCTTTCGCCAGTTTCGGGTTCTCGGAAAGAAAACCATACCCAGGGTGGATAGCATCGGCTTGCCATTTTTTCGCAGCGCCGATAATCGCATCGATATCGAGATACGATTCACTCGCCGGAGCGGGGCCAATGAATTCAGCGAAATCCGCTTGTTTAACATGTAAGCTGCTGCGATCCGCTTCGGAATAGACGGCAACCGTCTCTATAGCCATGCTTTTTGCGGTTTTAATGATTCGGCAGGCAATTTCACCGCGGTTTGCGATCAGTATTCTTTTAAACATGATTCCTCCAATTGGCGGCGCGCTTTTCAAAAAATGCACTCAGTCCTTCTTGTCCTTCTGCGGACACGCGGGCGGTTGCAATAGCTTGGCTGGTGTATTCAATTAATGAATGCTCGATAGGTTGATTGTCACAACGTAAGCAGAGCGTTTTTGCTGCCTGCATGGCTTGTGGACCGTTGTTAAGCAGGTGATCAATGGTGCGATTGACGGCTTCACGTGGTTGAGCGTCTATCTGATGAAGAATACTCATCGATAGTGCGGTTTCGGCATCAATCAGTTCCGCGGTTAAAAAGTAGCGTCGGCTTTGTCGTTGTCCAATCGCTCGGATTACGTAAGGTCCGATGGTGGCGGGTAACAAACCGAGCTTCACTTCACTCAAACAGAAGCGGCTTTCAGGTGTACCAATAGCGATATCGCAGCAGCAGATAAGCCCAAGTGCGCCGCCAAATGCAGCGCCATGCACCATAGCAATGGTTGGTTTGCTAAAGGTATCCAGCGTATGCAAAAGTTTTGCTAGTTGCTGTGCATCTTGCAGGTTTTCACTTTCGGTTTTGGCGGCCATTGACTGCATCCAGCCAAGATCCGCACCCGCAGAAAAGTGTTTACCTTGCGCCGTTAGTACCAATGCACGTAGAGAGTCGTCTCTATCAAGTTTTTCCAAGATTTCGATAAGTGAAGCAATTAATTCATCATTAAACGCGTTGTGTTTCTCTGGTCGATTGAGGCTCAACCAGGCAACGCCATTGCTGTCTTTTTCGAGCAGTAGTCCGGTCATGTGACTTCCTTTGTCTGACATTTCAGTCTGTATTCCAATGCTCGCTAACCGTTACTTGTATAAACATCGGTATTCGCGAGGAGTTAAGGTTTGCCTTGCATCCGACTACATACGGAAGATGCCAAATTTGCTGTCTGGTATCGACGCATTAAGCGCAGCAGACAGACCAATGCCGACAACATCACGGGTTTTCGCAGGGTCAATAATGCCGTCGTCCCACAAACGAGCACTGGCGTAGTATGCATGGCTTTGAGTCTGATATTGCTCCGCAATTGGACGTTTGAACGCTTCTTCTTCCTCTACGCTCCAGCTTTCACCTTTGCGAGTTTTGATATCGCGGGTCACTTGCGCCATCACGCCAGCCGCTTGCTCTCCACCCATGACGGAGATGCGTGCGTTTGGCCACATCCACATCATGGTTGGATCATAAGCGCGGCCACACATGCCGTAGTTCCCTGCGCCATACGATCCACCAATCACTACGGTAAACTTCGGCACGTCTGCACACGCAACAGCAGTTACCATTTTCGCACCATGTTTGGCGATGCCTTCGGCTTCGTACTTCTGACCGACCATAAAGCCCGTTATATTCTGCAAGAAAAGCAGAGGAATTTTGCGTTGTGCGCACAGCTCAATAAAATGCGCGCCTTTTTGTGCTGATTCCGAAAATAGAATGCCGTTGTTAGCGACAATGCCAATCGGCATACCGTGAATATGGGCAAAGCCACAGACCAAGGTTTCGCCGAACAAGGCTTTAAATTCATCGAACTGGGAATCATCAACAATTCGGGCAATGACCTCTTTAACATCAAACGGCTTTTTAAGATCAGTACCGACGATACCGTACAGCTCTTGGGCAGGAAAACGTGGATCCTGTGGCGTTTTTTGCTTGAGTTGAACGGGTTTTAAGTGGTTGATTTGAGATACGGCTTGTCTTGCCAGTTCTAATGCGTGGTGATCGTTTTCTGCATAATAATCGGCCACGCCAGAAGTGCGACAGTGAACGTCTGCGCCACCAAGATCTTCCGCGCTGACTTCTTCACCAGTCGCTGCTTTTACAAGAGGTGGACCTGCCAAGAAAATCGTGCCTTGTTCTTTGACTATGATGGATACGTCACACATGGCAGGAACATAAGCGCCGCCAGCGGTACATAGCCCCATGACCACCGCAATTTGTGGAATGCCTTTGGCCGACATACGGGCTTGGTTGTAGAAAATACGGCCAAAATGGTCTTTATCTGGGAATACCTCATCTTGGCGGGGTAGGTTAGCGCCGCCAGAGTCGACTAAGTAAACACACGGCAGTTGGCATTTTTCTGCAATTTCTTGTGCTCTTAAGTGCTTTTTCACGGTGAGTGGGTAGTAACTGCCGCCTTTTACCGTCACGTCGTTCGCGACGATCATGCACTCAGTGCCGTCAATCACACCCACACCTGCAACCACTCCAGCACATGGAACGTAATCTGGATACACATCCCAGCCAGCAAATTGACCAATTTCTAGAAAGGACGAACCAGGGTCGAGTAGGGCAAGAATGCGCTCACGTACCGGAAGTTTGCCTTTCTTCTGCTGATGCTCGCGGGCTTTCTCACCGCCACCATCTTCTATTTGGGCAGTCACGGTATAAAGTTGATCTACAAGTGACGCCATAGAGCGGTAGTTTTCCTGATACTGCTCTGAATGGGTATTAATATTGGTCGTCAAACAAGCCATAAATAGCCGATCTCCATTCGGTAGACGGGTGACACCACCCGCCTTTATCTATGTTGAATAAGATTTAGATTGAATAAGGAAGTTGTTTCGAGTTCGAACCGCCTAGGTATGATGATTAGGCGCTTTCGTTAAACAATTCGCGACCAATAAGCATGCGGCGAATTTCTGACGTGCCCGCACCGATTTCATACAGCTTGGCATCTCGCAACAAACGGCCCGTATCAAACTCGTTGATGTAGCCGTTACCGCCAAGTAGTTGAATCGCATCCAGTGCCATCTTGGTTGCCAGCTCTGCGCTGTAGAGGATCGCGCCAGCAGAATCTTTACGTGTGGTTTCACCGCGATCACAAGCGGCAGCGACGGCGTAAACATACGCTTTAGCGGCATTCATTTGTGTGTACATATCCGCGATTTTTGCTTGAACTAGCTGGAATTCACCGATGGATTTACCGAACTGTTTTCGGTCGTGAATGTAAGGCACAACGATATCCATACACGCCTGCATGATGCCAAGTGGGCCACCCGCAAGCACCACGCGTTCGTAGTCGAGACCGCTCATCAATACTTTCACGCCTTGGTTTTCTTCGCCGAGAATATTTTCCGCAGGGACTTCGCAGTTTTGGAAGACCAACTCACACGTATTCGAGCCGCGCATACCCAACTTGTCGAGTTTTTGTGCTTGAGTGAATCCAGGAAAGTCGCGTTCTACAATAAATGCCGTGATGCCTTTGGAGTGCTGGTTTGGGTCTGTTTTGGCGTAGACAACATAGGTGTGTGCATCCGGACCGTTAGTGATCCACATTTTGTTGCCATTTAGCAGGAAGATATCACCTTTACGTTCGGCTTTAAGCTGCATAGATACTACATCGGAACCTGCGCCAGGCTCACTCATCGCTAGTGCGCCAATATGTTCGCCAGAGATGAGCTTTGGTAGGTATTTCTCTTTTTGTGCTTGTGTGCCGTTGCGGTGGATTTGGTTGACACAAAGATTGGAGTGAGCGCCGTAACTTAATGCGACCGAGGCGGAAGCTCGGCTGATCTCTTCCATAGCGACAACGTGGGCGAGATAGCCCATGCCTGCACCACCAAACTCTTCGCTGGTGGTCACGCCTAAAAGACCCATGTCACCCAGTTTGGACCAAAGATGGTTTGGAAAGTCGTTAGATTGGTCGATAGATTGCGCTAGCGGCGCAATTTCTCTTGCAGCAAAACTATTGATTTGCTCGCGAAGCAAATCGGTATTTTCGTCATAAACAAAGTTCAGGGAAGAGTAGGTAGATTTCATTGCGTGTCCTTGCCTTTACGTCACCTACATCCCAGAGTTGAGGTGTTAGGTGACTTTTTCGCCTTTCATGGATCTCAGTGTGTTTTGGCATCGCAACTGTGCCGCATTTAACTCCATCATTACCGCTTGAATGTCGTTTGCTTGCTGCTGCAATGCTGCCTTCTTCTCTTCGATCAACCGAATCATATAGTTCAACTGCTCAGTACTTTGATCGGTATCGTAGAGTTCAAATAACTCTTTGATATCTGCAAGAGAAAAGCCCAATCGCTTACCTCGCAAAATCAGTTTGAGTCGAATTCGATCACGACCATTGTAGATTCGAGTGTTGCCTTTACGTTCTGGAGTTAGGAGACCTAAATCTTCGTAGAAGCGAATACTTCGGGTAGTAATGTCGAACTCTTTCGCGAGCTCGCTGATCTTAAATGTGTTCATTCCTTAACCTTACGACTTTCGTATAACATTCATACGAATATACAATTCGTTAACGTTAAAGTAAACAAACAACATCCACTCTTGAGCCTTGATATCACTCGCATTTACTCGAAATAAAAGAATCACTCGAACAAACAACAACCTCAAACTTGACGTTAACGTAAATGTTAGTATAGTTATGACGTAAACGTCAACAAAAGGTTAATGGAATGAAAAATGAAACATGGATTGTTGCCGCCAAGCGAACGCCTATCGGCTCTTTTCAAGGTGCATTAGCTTCAACCGATGTCACGGAACTAGGTGCGAAAGCCATCCAAGGGGCACTAGCCGAAAGCCAACTCGATGTGCAAAAAATAGACGAAGTGTTGATGGGATGCGTTTTACCCGCCGGCGTGGGGCAAGCGCCAGCAAGACAAGCAAGTCTTAAAGCAGAAATGCCACAATCGATTGGTTGTACGACACTGAACAAAGTCTGTGGCTCGGGTATGAAAACCGTGATGCTGGCCCATGATCTTATTCAATCTGGTAATGCGCATGCGGTTATCGCTGGTGGTATGGAAAACATGTCGTCTTCTCCTTATCTATTAAAGAAAGCGCGTGATGGTTTCCGTTTAGGTCACGAGCAAGTGCTTGATCACATGTTTTATGACGGTTTGCAGGATGCTTACCAAGGCGAATTGATGGGTGTCTTTGCCGAACAAACCGCGCAAAAGTACCAATTCAGCCGTGAAAGTATGGATGCATGGGCGCAGCAGTCGGTTACTCGTGCGCAGCAAGCGATTGAGCAAGGTTTGTTCAAAGAAGAGATCGTGCCTGTTAACGTAAAAAGTCGACGCGACGAAACCTTGGTGGTAGACGATGAGCAACCGAGCAAACTCGACGTCACTAAAATTCCTACCTTACGCCCTGCGTTTGCCAAAGATGGCGGCGTAACCGCAGCAAACTCTAGTTCCATTTCGGATGGTGCGTCGGCAATGATCTTAGTCGATAGTGAGTTTGGTCGTCAGGAAAACCTTCAGCCTCTAGCCAAAATTGTCGCGTACAGCACGCATGCAAGACAGCCTGATGAGTTCACCATCGCACCAGTCTTCGCGATTGAATCGCTGCTGGAAAAAACGGGCTGGGACAAATCAGACGTGGACCTTTGGGAAATCAATGAAGCTTTTGCTGTCGTGACTCAATACGCGGTGAAAGCTCTCGAACTGG
Organism: Vibrio sp. Vb2960; assembly: GCF_033337665.1. NCBI lineage: Bacteria > Pseudomonadati > Pseudomonadota > Gammaproteobacteria > Vibrionales > Vibrionaceae > Vibrio > Vibrio sp. Vb2960. The sequence continues at coordinate 55,095 of NZ_JAWORD010000019.1, forward strand.
ACGAGAGCAAAGTGAACCCTCGCGGAGGGGCTTGTGCGCTGGGGCATCCAATAGGCGCAAGTGGCAATCGAATCCTTGTCACTTTGATTCATGCGCTAAAACAAACTGGTGGTAAGCGTGGCGTTGCATCGCTTTGTATTGGCGGCGGCGAAGCTACCGCTATCGCGATTGAAATCTGCTAAATCACTCTCAACAAAGTTTCACTTACATAACAGTAGTCAGTAACAAGCTGAAAAATACAAGGATGTCATCATGACAGAACAAGTAAAGCAGTATATCGGTGGTGAATTTGCCATCTCCGATTCAAAACAATGGCTAGATGTAACCAACCCGGCAACCAACGAAGTGATTGCACAAGTACCTTGTGCCACGGAATCGGAAATGAATGCGGCGATTGCCAGCGCAACAGAAACGTTCAAACGCTGGAAAGAAGTTGCAGCGCCGGAGCGTGCTAGATTGATGTTGCGTTACCAACATTTGCTAAAAGAGCAACACGATGAGTTGGCGATACTGCTTTCAAGTGAGACAGGCAAAACCCTCGCGGATGCAAAGGGTGACATTTGGCGTGGGATTGAAGTCGTAGAACAAGCGGCGAACATTTGTAGCTCAATGATGGGCGAAACGGTTGAGAATGTCGCAACCAATATTGATGGTTACTCTTACATTCAACCGCTCGGTGTTTGTGCTGGCATCACACCGTTTAACTTCCCTGCGATGATCCCATTGTGGATGTTCCCGATGGCGATCGCTTGTGGCAACACCTTTATTTTGAAGCCGTCAGAGCAAGTGCCACTAACGGCAATGAAACTGGCGGAGCTGTTTGAACAAGCTGGCGCACCAAAAGGCGTATTGCAAGTTGTTCACGGGACCAAAGAGCAAGTCGACCGCATTCTGACTGATCCAGTTGTTCGTGCGATCTCTTTTGTTGGCTCTGTGCCCGTTGGTGAGTACATCTACAAAACAGGTACAGACAACCTGAAACGCGTGCAGTCATTTGCAGGTGCTAAGAACCACATGGTCATCATGCCGGATGCAAACAAACAGCAAGTCATCAATAACCTAGTTGGCGCGTCAGTTGGTGCTGCAGGCCAGCGCTGTATGGCGATTTCGGTTGCCGTATTTGTCGGCGAAACCAAAGAATGGATCCCAGAGCTTAAAGAGGCGTTAGCTCAGGTTCAGCCTGGCGCGTGGGATGATGAAACCGCCGGTTATGGTCCACTGATTAGCCCTCAAGCGAAGCAGCGAGTGGTGAATCTGATTAATGAAGGCAAAGCGTCAGGCGCGAATTGTGTTCTGGACGGGACAGATTGCCAAGTACCTGGCTTCCCGAACGGTAACTGGGTGGGGCCAACACTGTTTACCAACGTGACCACAGACATGTCGATTTATCAGGAAGAAATTTTCGGGCCTGTACTGTTAACTATGGAAGTGGATGACCTAGATGAAGCGATTGAACTGATCAATGCAAACCGCTTTGGTAATGGTACGTCTATTTTCACGGCGAACGGCGCTGCCGCGAGAAAGTATCAACACAATATCGAAGTAGGTAACGTAGGCATCAACGTACCGATTCCGGTGCCATTGCCGTTCTTCTCGTTTACTGGGTGGAAAGGCAGCTTCTACGGCGACCTGCATGCTTACGGTAAACAAGCGGTTCGCTTCTACACCGAGACGAAAACTGTCACCGCGCGTTGGTTTGAAGATGACATTCCAAGCGGTCCAAACATGACCATTCAACTTAGCTAATTACTGGATTAGCGACACCTCTAGCCAAGCGCCACCGTTTAAGTGGGCTTGGCTCGGATACAAATGCAACGAATTAGACCTTAGGACTTCAAGATGGATTTTGAATTAAACGAAGATCAACTCGCGTTTGCCGAAGTAGCAAAGCAGTTTGCAGAACAAATGTTAGCGCCTCATGCGGCCGAGTGGGATGAAAACCATCATTTCCCTAAAGACGTACTGCGTCAAGCAGGTGAACTTGGTTTTCTGAGCATCTATACGCCGCCAGAGCATGGTGGCTTAGGGTTATCTCGTTTGGATGCGGCGATCATTTTCGAGCAGTTGGCTATGGGTTGTACCGCGACTACTGCGTTTATGACCATTCACAACATGGCGACGTGGATGATCACTAGCTTTGCCAAAGCCGAAGTGGCGCAGCAATTTAGCGCGGATCTAATTTCGGGTGAAAAGCTCGCTTCCTACTGTTTAACCGAACCTAATGCCGGCTCTGACGCCGCTTCTCTAACGACTAGCGCAGTGCGTGATGGCGATGAGTTTGTCCTCAATGGCGCAAAAGTGTTTATCTCTGGCGCGGGTGATACAGATGTATTGGTCGTGATGGCGCGTTCGTGTGGTGAAGGAGCGGGTGGCGTTTCTGCATTCGTTGTTCCTGCTGATTGCGAAGGCATTAGCTACGGTAAAAAAGAAGCCAAAATGGGTTGGAACTGCCAGCCAACTCGCATGATTACCTTCGAAAATGTCCGCATTCCGGCTGACTATCTGTTGGGTGAAGAGGGAGAGGGCTTTAAGTTCGCCATGCTTGGCCTTGATGGTGGTCGAATCAATATCGCTACTTGTTCCGTCGGTACTGCGCAACAAGCACTGAACGAAGCCAAGCAATACATGAACGAACGCAAACAGTTCGGCCGTTCACTGGCGCAATTTCAAGCGTTGCAGTTCAAGCTTGCTGATATGGCGACTGAGCTGGTCGCTGCGCGTCAAATGGTGCGACTCGCTGCCGCTAAACTCGATGCCCAGCACGCAGAAAAAAGTGCGTACTGTGCCATGGCAAAACGCTTTGCTACTGATGTGGGCTTTAAAGTCTGCGATCAGGCGCTGCAAATTCACGGTGGCTATGGCTACATCAAAGAATATCCAGTCGAGCGCCATTTCCGAGACGTTCGTGTTCACCAAATCCTTGAAGGTACCAACGAAATCATGCGTCTGATCGTCGCAAGACGATTACTAACGGAAGGCGTTGAGCTGCTTTAGTCAGCGAGACACAGCCTTACCTAAAGAAATTAAAAAGGACTGAAAGATTATGACGGCACAAATCAAACTAGAGCGTGAAGCGCACATTGCCAAGCTCACGATTAGTAACCCGCCAGCAAACACCTGGACGCTTGAATCTTTGAATCAGCTAAAAGAGTTGGCGATTGAACTCAGTAATGATCGCTCCATTTATGCGTTGGTATTAACAGGCGAAGGCGAGAAATTCTTTTCTGCTGGAGCGGATCTCAACAACTTTGCATCCGGCGATAAATCGCAAGCAGCAGATATGGCGTTCGCATTTGGTGAAGCCTTTGAAGCGCTGTCTGCGTTCGATGGGGTTTCCATCGCAGCAATTAATGGTTACGCGATGGGCGGCGGTTTGGAAGTGGCGATGGCGTGTGACATTCGCATCGCAGAAGAACAAGTACAAATGGCACTTCCTGAAGCATCGGTAGGCTTGTTGCCGTGTGCGGGCGGGACGCAAAACCTGACCGCGTTGGTAGGTGAAGGTTGGGCGAAGCGTATGATCCTGTGTGGCGAGCGTGTGACGGCCGAGCGAGCGGAAAAAATTGGGTTAGTCGAAGAGGTGGTGGCGAAAGGTCAAGCACTCGAAGCGGCTATGGAGCTAGCACAGCGTGTTGCAGGTCAATCACCGAAATCTGTGTCTGCGTGCAAAACGCTAATGCAAGGTCGACGCAGCCAAACTCATGCAGCTGGATTGGTTTTGGAGCGTGAACTGTTTTTACAGCTGTTCAATACACAAGATCAGACTGAGGGTGTGAATGCGTTTTTGCAAAAGCGCAAGCCACAATGGACAAACAGCTAGCGGAGGCCAAATGACAGGTACAGTAAATGTTTCAAAACTTGAGTGCGCTGATGGCTCTGTTATTGGTGTGCTAGAGCTTGATAATCCAGCTGCTCTCAACGCGTTGAGTTACGTGATGATTGAGAAGTTGTACAAACAGCTTAATGAATGGCAAACGGACGACAGCGTCGTCGCGGTATTCTTGCATGCTCAAGGTGAAAAAGCGTTTTGTGCTGGCGGAGATATTCAAGCGATCTATCGCGCACTTGAAAACAAAGAGCAAGATTTTGATTCTGCGTTTTCAGCGATGGAAACCTTCTTTGACCTCGAATATCGCTGTGACCACCTTATTCATACTTATCCAAAACCGATCATCGCGTGGGGACATGGTTATTTGATGGGCGGGGGAGTTGGCCTGTTTATGGGTGCCAGCCATCGCGTAGCAGAAACCACCACACGCTTTGCAATGCCAGAGATTAAAATTGGCCTTTACCCAGATGTAGGCGCGACGTACTTCCTGAACCAGTTGCCAAAACATTTGGCACTGTTCTTAAGTTTGACGGCTTGCCAAATTAACGCAACAGATATGAAAGCGTTGGGGTTAAGCCAATGGATTGCACAGCCAGAAAACAAGCAAGTGCTGCTGGATCTGCTTGCATCGGTAAGTTGGAAAGGTGAAGCGAACATCAACGAAAAAATCGCCACTACGCTGCGTTCGGTACACGTGGACGAGCCAACCGAAGGGATGTTGATGCCCTATGCGGAATTGATTGAGCAGTTATGTTCGGGTGACTTAGCGTCAATTGTTGATGCAATCAGCCGTGCTAACGTTGATAACAAGTGGTTCGTCAATGCGCAAAACGCACTGAACTATGGCAGTCCGTTGTCGCTCAGTATCACTTATCAGCAGTTAACGCAGTATCAAAACCTCTCTTTGAAAGCGTGTTTTGATATGGAATTTAACCTAACACTACGTTGTGGCTTAGAAGGTGATTTTAGAGAAGGGGTTCGTGCGCTGATTATTGATAAAACCAATCAACCGACTTGGCAACATCGCACGGTTTCTGACGTAACGCCACAAGTTTTGGAGCGCTTCTTCTCGCCAATTGACTCAGCAGAATACCCACTGACCGCATCGTCGGTAGCTATAGCGGCACTTTAGTACAAGGAAGAAATACGATATGGACAAAATTGCATTTATTGGCCTTGGTAACATGGGTGCGCCTATGGCTAAGAATCTACTCAAAGCGGGCTTGAATGTCGAAGTATTTGATTTGAACCCAAGCGCAGTTGAGGAGTTGACCGCATTGGGCGCTTCAAGTGCCGATTCCGTTCAGCAGGCAGTACAAGGTGTGGAGGTGGTTGTCACTATGCTGCCAGCGAGCCAACACGTTCAAAGCGTTTATCTTGGTCAAGATGGCATCTTAGATAGCGTCGAATCAGGCACCTTGCTGATTGATTCATCCACCATCGATCCGGCGACTGCTCGTTTGGTTGGCGAAAAAGCATCGCAACTTGGTATCAGTTTTGTTGATGCACCAGTATCTGGTGGCGTTGCGGGCGCAGCAGCAGGTACGTTAACTTTCATTGTTGGCGGCTCACAAGAGAACTTTGTTCAAGCCAAAGCGGTGCTTAGCCACATGGGTAAAAACATCTTCCATGCGGGCGATGTTGGAGCTGGTCAGGTCGCGAAGATCTGCAATAACATGATGTTGGGCATTTTGATGAGCGGCACCTGTGAAGCACTCAATTTAGGGATGGAAAACGGACTCGATCCCAAAGTGCTTTCCGACATCATGTTGCAAAGTTCAGGGCGTAACTGGGCGCTAGAGCTTTATAACCCTTGTCCAGGTGTGATGGAAAATACGCCTGCAAGCAATGGTTATCAAGGCGGCTTTATGAGCCAGTTAATGGCTAAAGATCTGGGTCTTGCGATGGAAGCGGCGGTTGCCAGTCAAACATCAACGCCAATGGGCAGCTTGGCTCGTAACCTGTTTAATTTTCACAACGGTCAGGGCAACGGGCAAAAAGATTTCTCAAGCTTGTTTGAGTTCTACCAAAAGCAAAATCAGGCCTAAGGAGCGCTTATGGAGTTAGCAAATAAGGTCATTGCGATCACGGGGGCAGGGCAGGGGCTGGGTAAACAAATGGCACTGTCACTGGCGGAAAATGGCGTTCATCTTGCGCTTATCGACCTCAATTCAGAGCAACTGGCTGAAACGAAAGCGGAATGTGAATCTCTCGGCGTTACCGCTCGTTTTTATGTGACGAACGTGACTGACGAACAACAGGTGTGCACTGCTTTTGAGCAAATTGAGGCAGATTTCAAGCAGCTCAATGGCGTTATCAATAACGCAGGTATTATGCGTGATGGTATGTTCATTAAAGTCAAAGATGGTCAGGTTAACACGATGTCGCTGGAACAATTTCAGTCTGTTCTAGATGTGAATGTAACAGGCACTTTCCTGTGTGGCCGTGAAGCGAGCAAGGTAATGCTGAACACCGATAGCAAAGGGGTTCTGATCAACATATCCAGCGTTGCGCGTGCCGGGAATATTGGTCAAACCAACTATTCAGCATCTAAAGCGGCGGTAGCCACCATGGCAACGGTGTGGGCGAAAGAGTTAGGGCGTTTCGGAATTCGCTCAGTGGCGATTGCTCCGGGTGTCATCAAAACTGCCATGACAGACCAAATAAAACCTGAAGCGATGGAACGTTTAATCGGAATGATTCCGGTTGGACGTTTAGGTTTGGCGGATGAAATTTCATCGACCATAAAATACGTGTTAACCAACGAATTCGTGACCGGAAGAGTGTTCGAAGTCGATGGCGGAATGCGAATGTAACCCCTTCTGCAACATAAAAAAGGGGAGCGAGTTTGATTGTCCGCTTCCTTCCATTTTCTCCTTTCTTTTATTGCTTCTATCTGAAAAATGTATTGGATGCATGGTCGACTGCTATCTCATCGAACGGTATAAAAATTGATTCTATTTCTAATGTGAATGGTTAGTTCTATATTGCTTGTCATGTAAATGTATCAACTCACAACTAAGACGATCTTTTGTCTCACTAACGAGATCGTCATTCTTGGTGTGTAAAAAACATTCTTATTGGTCATATTGTAACCGAAAACTATTTCGGCATCTAAAGATGGTGATTTATTATTCAGCGCAAAATACATGGGAATATGAGGCTGACTGAATAACCTTCAGTTGTCTTAATAATAAATAATCAGAATTCTCAATTACACTGAAGTAACTACCCATTAGGGAAGAGCAATAATGTCACTATTTCATTCGCTTAGGACGATGCCGCTATTATTGGGGTGTCTGTGTTTTTCTGTTCAGGCCTCCACAGAAAAGGTGGAACAGGAAGGTAAGTTTTTACAGTCGTTAGAAGGCATCGAAAATCAAATTTACGCATTACCTCAGAGTTCTTTAGCTTTGATTGAAGCGTTAGAAGAAGAGTCTTTACTACAAAACCAACCAACAGCGCTGTTGGTGCGTTACTGGCTTGCCAAGGCCACGGTTTTAGAGCTGCTAGGGCGCGTAGAAGAGAGTCAGAGTGTCGTTCAAAAAGGATTGGAGCTTGTACGTCCACAGAGCCATGAGTATCTCCTGTTTAAGTTGATTCAGATGCGAACTATGGTTGGAAAGAGCGATATCGATACCGCGCTTTCTGCGTTGGATAGCTTGTTGGAAACATCGCGTGAGAATGGTGATAAGCAACTTGAATCAGAAATCCTGTTGCTAAAAGGACGCTATTACGATGAGCAAGGTGAGTTTAAAAAATCCTATGCTGCACTTATGTCGTCCATGGATGCGGCTGAATCTTCAGGTGTTCACGGGCTGGTCGAACGTGCAGCACTAGAGCTAGGTGACGTACTTGTCAAAATTCAGGGTTACGACCGATCTGAGGCGCTTTTGGAACAAGCATATCGCTATTTTAGGGATAGGCGTATGTCGTTCAATGAGTTGTTGAGCGTTTTGACGATAGCGAAACTTCATAAAGCACAGTTCCAATACGAAGAGGCGATAGCGTCATATCAGCGAGCGTTAAAGCTGGCTCAAATTATCGGTGATGGACGCTTTAGATTTCGAGTTAACCTTGAACTTGCAGCTTTATATCGCGAGACGAATCAAGAAAAGAAGATGGTTAACCACTTGAAGCTGGCGGAGAATTTACAGTACAGAGAAACGTCTAGCGCGTATTTGGCAACATTTAAGTTGTTACAAGCCGAATATATGTTAGAGCAGCAGCAATTTGAAATACTTTTAGCGATGATCGCGCCAATGCTGCCGGAGATTATAGAGAGTCGATACGTCAAGCAACAGCAAATGGAGCTACTAAAAGTCGCCGCTATGGCCTATGCGGGAAGCAATGACTTTAAACTAGCATTCGAAACTTACGGTAACTATCACGATAAATTTATCCAATTTAGCAATCAAAGAGAAGTTGAAAATCTTGAGCGCCAGCAGACGTTGTTTGAGTTGGAACGACTTGAATATGAGAACGAAGATCTCAACTGGAACAATGTGTTGCAGCGTATGGAGCTAGAAAATAACCGTCGTACTTTTTACTTATTGGGTGAAGCGCTACTTGCGCTCATCGGTGTTCTATTTTTGATGGCGGTAGTATTTCTCGTCGTCAATCGCTCGCGTTTGAGAATGCGTCGCCTCGCAAAGACAGACACATTGACAGGGTTGTTCAATCGCCGTTTTTTAGAGGACTGGTTCACTAAGCCAGTAGAAGTGAGGCGTGAGCGAAAAGAGAAACCGGTACCTCAATCTAAGCAAGAAAAGATACAACACTTTGTTTTTGAGCAAGTCGAGCAAGTTAAGTACGGTTATCTAGCTTTAAATAAATGGGTAGATAGCAAACTCGATAAACAGAAAATGGTGCCAAATAAACCACAATCGGGGCCAGTAACTTTAGCGTTAATCGATGTGGATTATTTCAAGCAGGTAAATGATACCTATGGGCATGTGTTTGGAGATACCGTACTAACGGGCGTTGCCAAAGTGTTGGAGGAAACTGTACGTGAGAACGACATTGTTGCTCGCTTTGGTGGTGAAGAGTTTGTTGTTGTTATGCCCAATACAGACCATAAAAACGCCCTTATTACTGCAGAACGTTTACGTAGCGCTTTATCCCTACATGGCTTTGTTACGGAACAGAAAGAAGAAGTGAGAGTGACCTGTAGTTTTGGAGTCGTTACCACTGAAGATAATGAGATGAGTTTTAAATCACTTTGCGATCAGGCCGATAAATTGCTTTATCAAGCGAAAGCGAACGGACGCAACTGCGTGAAAGGTCGCTCGCTAGCGTAACAGAAATCAAAAGTTCAGGCTCATCGCACGATGAATCTGAACTTATCCCTCCCATTTACTTTGATAGCCAAGTGACTTTGAGATCCTTGTTTCGAATATAAAACGCTGAATCTAACATCTTAAAGTCACTTGGCGATATTACTTAAAAATGGCTTAAGGATATCGAATCGCATATTCATGGCGTTCAATATAACCTCTCTTTTTGCCTTCTTCACCTTCAAAGTGCGAATGCCACTTGTGTCTACAAAACTATAACAAACTAGTGTGTCTATTCTTTGTACAAATAAACCGTGTACAGGTGAAATGATTAGTGGTCGATATAAATTTTTTGTGGCACAGATTTTTGTTGTTCAAAAATCAACTCGTTCATCATCGTTTTAAAAATAGATAAATGGTTAAGTATTTGATTTTGTTTTACTTGTTTGTTTGTTCTTAAACTAAAATCTAGTTATCCCGACAAGTTCTTGCTGAGCAGTTTTTCGTACACCCTCAACTTTTCATCCTTTTTTACTAACATTTTTCTTTAAAAATAATTTGAGTTCGAATTAATTTTCAGGCATTTTATATTTAACTAACCGTTCAATTAAAAATAACAGGGACGCAAAATGCCAAAGGTGGGGATGCCTGAAATCAGAAAACCGCAGCTTGTGAAAGCGACAATGTCAGTGATTGATAGAGTCGGTTTACACGCGGCGAGTATTTCGTTAATCAGCAAAGAAGCCGGTGTATCAACGGGGATTATCAACCACTATTTCGGTGGTAAGCACGGATTGCTGGAGGAAACGATGCGAGAAATCTTGCGTCAGCTTTCGTCCACTATCACACAGAAGTTACGTGAGCTGCCAAGTGATGCTCATCACCAAAGAATTAATGCAATCATTGACGGTAACTTTGTCGGCTATCAGGCAGAAAACCAAGTTGCTAAGACTTGGCTGGCGTTTTGGTCGTACTCAATGCATGACGAGCAGCTCAAGCGTTTACAGCGTGTCAACGAACGACGTCTATTGTCCCACCTAAGAAAAGAACTCAAAGCATTATTAAATGCAGAGCAGGCTGAATTGGTTGCTCATGGTATTGCATCACTTATTGATGGAATTTGGCTGCGCGGAACGCTCAACCCGCAAGGCATTGATGCAGAAAGAGCGAGAATCATCATCAACGATTATCTCGAAAAACAACTTACGTTTTATTCTGAAAAAATATAAAAGTTACAGGTCTTCAAAATGGAAATGAAAGCACACTATATCAATGGTGCGATGTACGACGGGTGTTCAGATGAACACTTCACCACTTACAATCCGGCGAATGGTGAGCCATTGGCCAACATTAAACAAGCGAACCAAGACGATCTTCAAGCAGCGATTGAATCGGCAAAAAAAGGTTTTGCTGCATGGTCGGCGATGACTGCGATTGAGCGCAGCCGTATTTTACACAAAGCCGTTGCCATTTTACGTGAGCGTAATGACGAGCTGGCTGCATTGGAAGTGGCAGATACTGGTAAGCCCATTCAAGAAGCTATCGCGGTTGATGTCACAACAGGTGCCGATGTTCTTGAGTACTACGCTGGCCTTGCTCCAAGTCTACAAGGTGAACAGCAGCCACTCAGCGACGATCAGTTTTTCTATACACGTCGTGAGCCATTGGGCATTTGCGCGGGTATTGGCGCTTGGAATTATCCAATTCAAATTGCGATGTGGAAATCGGCGCCAGCACTGGCTGCGGGCAACGCAATGATCTTCAAGCCATCAGAAGAAACACCATTAACGGCGCTTAAGCTCGCCGAAATTTATTCAGAAGCGGGCATGCCAGATGGCGTATTTAATGTCGTGCAAGGGGATTACCGAGTAGGACAGATGCTAACGGCGCATCCTGATATCGCAAAAGTGTCATTCACGGGTGAGTCAGGCACCGGTAAAGTCGTCATGAGTGACAGCGCTAAGACACTAAAACAAGTAACGATGGAGCTTGGTGGTAAGTCTCCACTGATTATTTTTGATGATGCGAAGTTAAACGATGCCGTTTCTGCGGCCATGGTGGCGAACTTCTACACCCAAGGTGAAGTTTGTACGCACGGTACACGTGTATTTGTCCATGAAGGTATTTATGACGACTTTATCGCACAGCTTAAAGCCCGAACCGAGTTGTTAGTCGTCGGCGATCCGCTTGATGAGAACACGCAAATTGGCGCGCTAATCTCTAAAGATCATGAATCGAAAGTTCTAGGAGCGATTGAAGCCGCGAAAGCGAGTGGCGCGACGTTACTCACTGGCGGCTACAAAGTAACAGACAATGGCCTAGCTAATGGTAACTTTGTTGCTCCAACCGTATTTGTCGATTGCGATGATGACATGAACCACGTTCAACAAGAAATCTTTGGCCCGGTAATGTCAGTTCTGAAATTCCGCGATGAGTCGGAAGTGATTGCGCGTGCAAATGGCACCGATTATGGCTTAGCGGCAGGTGTATTTACTCAAAACCTATCTCGTGCGCACCGTGTGATCCATCAAATTCAAGCGGGTATTTGTTGGGTGAACACATGGGGTGACTCACCTGCGGAAATGCCAGTTGGCGGCTATAAGCAATCAGGTGTTGGCCGTGAAAACGGAGTCGAAACCCTTAAACATTACACACAAACGAAGAGTGTTCTGGTTCAGCTAAGCGACTTCGAAAGCCCTTACAAATGATACTACTCATAGTAGATAACTGACCACTTTAGCTTGTTAAAATGCTCGATAACTACGTTGTCAATTTTGATTGTAGGTTAACTACTTATCAAAATTTCCGCCTTGTTCTCAAGCATTTTTCCTACGCTAATTTCGTTCACTTATCTACGGTGATGAGTATTAACTCCTAGGAGAATAAAAATGCAACAACACTACGATTACATCATCGTCGGTGCGGGTTCGGCCGGCTGTGTGTTAGCGGATCGCTTAAGTGAAAGTGGTCAAAATTCGGTCCTATTACTCGAAGCGGGTGGGTCGGATAAAAGTATTTTTATCCAAATGCCAACGGCGCTTTCTTACCCGATGAACACTGAAAAATACGCGTGGCAGTTTGAGACGGTTGAAGAGCAAGGGTTGGATGGTCGCCAACTTCATTGCCCTCGCGGAAAAGTTCTGGGCGGTAGCTCATCTATCAACGGCATGGTTTACGTTCGCGGACACGCTTGTGACTTCGACCAGTGGGAAGAGGAAGGCGCGAAAGGCTGGAACTATCAGTCGTGTTTGCCTTATTTCCGTAAAGCAGAGTCTTGGATTGGTGGTGCTGATGAATATCGGGGCGATCACGGTCCAGTCGGCACATGTAACGGCAACGATATGAAGCTCAACCCGCTGTACCAAGCTTTTATTGATGCAGGCAAAGAAGCGGGCTACCCAGAAACAAAAGATTACAACGGTTATCAGCAAGAGGGCTTTGGTCCAATGCATATGACCGTCGACAAAGGCGTACGCGCTTCAACCTCTAATGCATACTTAAGCCGTGCTAAAAAACGCAAAAACTTCACCCTAATGAAGAGGGTGACGGTTCATCGAGTTTTATTAGAAGAAACGGGTGCAGAAGGAAAGAAAGCGGTAGGCGTTGAATTTGAAAAGTCAGGTTCAATTCAGCAATGTTTTGCGAATAATGAAGTGATTTCGAGTGCGGGTTCGGTTGGCTCCGTTCAGCTGTTGCAGCTTTCAGGCATTGGCCCTAAGGCAGTATTGGAAAAAGCGGGCATTGAGGTGAAACACTCGTTGGAAGGGGTAGGTAAAAACCTGCAAGATCACTTAGAAGTGTACTTCCAATATCACTGTAAGCAACCTATCACGCTCAACAGTAAATTAGGTTTGGTGAGCAAGGGCTTGATTGGCACTGAGTGGATATTAACTCGCAAAGGCCTTGGTGCTACTAACCACTTTGAATCGTGTGCATTTATCCGCTCTCGAGAAGGGCTAAAGTGGCCAAATATTCAATATCACTTCTTGCCAGCGGCAATGCGTTATGACGGGCAAGCTGCTTTTGATGGTCATGGTTTCCAAGTGCACGTTGGACCTAACAAGCCAGAAAGTCGCGGGTCGGTCGAAGTTGTCTCTGCGAATCCGAATGATAAGCCGAAGATTGAGTTTAACTACATTTCCACTGAACAAGATAAGCAGGATTGGCGTGATTGTATTCGCCTTACTCGCGAGATCCTCAATCAGCCAGCCATGGATGAGTTTCGTGGGGATGAGATCCAACCCGGTCTGAACATCACAACGGATGAACAGATTGATGAATGGGTGAAGCAAAACGTCGAGAGTGCTTACCATCCATCTTGTACCTGCAAAATGGGCGCAGATAACGACCCATTAGCCGTCTTAAATGAGCGATGCCAAGTACGCGGTATTCAAGGCTTGCGTGTGGTGGACTCTTCTATTTTCCCAACCATTCCGAACGGTAATTTAAATGCGCCAACGATTATGGTGGCAGAACGCGCCGCGGATATGATTTTGGATAACGCCCTAGAAACGTCGAACAACGTACCAGTTTGGATTGCACCGGACTGGCAAGAGATGCAACGAATGCATCCGCCAAAAAGAGATCTCGATTCGATCTCATAAAATGAAAAAATCAGTAATCATTACAAGGAATTCAACATGTCTAAGATGACAAAAATCTTCTCAACAATTGCACTAAGTACTTTAGCAACAGGCGCTTACGCCAACCAATGTGAAACGGTTCGTTTCGCAGATGTAGGTTGGACTGACATCACTGCGACCACTGCCGTTACATCAGAGTTACTTAAAGGGTTGGGGTACAAAACGAAGACTGATCTTCTGTCTGTGCCTGTAACTTACTCCTCTATGGCTAATGGCGATATCGACATTTTCTTAGGTAACTGGATGCCAACGATGGAAGGTGATATCGCGAAATACCGTGATGCAGGTACCGTTGAAACCGTACGCGCGAACCTCGTTGGCGCAAAATACACGCTAGCGGTTCCAAAATACGTTTATGACGCAGGCGTGACCAACTTCGCTGACCTAGTAAAACATGCCGACAAATTTAAAGACCGCATTTACGGCATTGAACCAGGAAACGATGGCAACCGCTTAATTCAGTCAATGATTGATAGCAACGCATTCGGCCTAAAAGATTTCAGCCTAGTTGAGTCCAGTGAAGCTGGCATGGTGTCTCAAGTATCACGTGCCGCACGCCGCAATCAATGGATTGTGTACCTAGGTTGGGCGCCGCACCCAATGAATAGTAACGTTGAAATGGAATATCTAGCGGGTGGCGATGACTTCTTCGGTTCTAACTACGGCGGCGCGAACGTCTACACAAACGTACGTAAAAATTACCTCGCTGAGTGTCCAAATGTAGGTCAGCTAGTGAAAAATCTAGAGTTTAACCTAGAAATGGAAAATGAACTGATGGAAGCGATTCTTAACCAGAAACAGAAGCCATCAAAAGCAGCGCAAGCATGGTTGAATGCAAACCAAGAGCAAATTGAAGCGTGGCTAGAGGGCGTGAAAACGGTGGATGGCCAAGATGCGCTAACAGCTATTACAAACTACTTAAAAACAAACGCTTAATAAGCAGTATTTGAGCTCGTTTTTTTAAAAGAAAGTGGGCAGTTTTGCCCGCTTCATTAACACAAAGGTTTTATTTTGAATTTTATTACGGACAACAAACTACCGTTGGGCCAATGGATGGAAACTGGCGTCGATTGGTTAACCATCAATGCATCGGGTTTTTTCGATGCAATCTCTATTACACTTGAAACGATCATTCTTTTCGTGGTGGACATTTTTAAATGGATGCCACCTGCAGCGCCAATCATTATGACGGCGGCAATTGCTTGGTTCTTACATCGCAGCATTCCTCTTGTCGTATTTATCGTGTTGGCCTTACTCGCAATTCTCAACCTTGGTTACTGGCAAGAAATGCTGGAAACCTTTGTCCTTGTGTTTGCAGCGACAACGATTTCCGTATTAATTGGCGTGCCGTTGGGCATTATGGCGGCGCACCGTCCTTGGTTATACACCTTGTTGCGGCCAATACTCGATTTAATGCAGACCGTCCCGACATTCGTTTACCTAATTCCAACCTTGGTTCTGTTTGGATTGGGTATTGTCCCAGGTCTAATCTCGACCATCATTTTCGCTATCGCTGCGCCAATTCGATTGACGTACCTCGGCATTATTAAAGTGCCGGAGGAGCTACTTGAAGCGGGTAAAGCATTTGGTGCCAGCCGCATGAAGCTACTGTTTAAGGTGGAGTTACCTGCGGCATTGCCAAGTATTATGGCTGGCGTTACGCAGTGCATTATGTTGTCTCTTTCTATGGTGGTCATTGCGGCGCTTGTTGGTGCTGATGGGCTTGGTAAGCCAGTCGTACGTGCACTGAATACGGTAAACATTTCACAAGGTTTTGAAGCTGGTTTAGCGATTGTACTCGTTGCCATCATTCTTGATCGCTTGTGTAAAGCACCAAACCAGAAGGAGGCATAATCATGGACGCTATTACTATTAAAAATCTTGATGTCGTTTTTGGTCAGCAACAAGCACAGGCGCTAGCACTACTAGATCAAGGGAAGTCTCGACAAGAAATCATTGATGAAACTGGCCAAGTGGTTGGGGTTGATAATGTTTCGCTGAACGTGAAACAGGGTGAGATCTGTGTCTTGATGGGGCTTTCGGGCTCGGGTAAATCAAGTTTGCTGCGAACGGTTAACGGGTTGAACGATATTTCTCGTGGCTCTCTGAAAATTAAAGACGGCGACGACATGGTTGAGCTCTCTAACTGTGACGAACAGAAACTGCGCCACCTTCGTACGCACCGCGTGTCCATGGTGTTTCAGAAGTTTGCATTGATGCCATGGTTAACGGTGTTAGACAATGTAGCGTTTGGTCTAGAGATGCAAGGCATTGGTAAAGCAGAGCGTCGTAAAAAGGCGCGTGAACAGCTCGAAATGGTCGGTTTATCTGAGTGGGAAACCAAATTCCCGCACGAGCTTTCTGGTGGTATGCAGCAGCGTGTTGGCCTAGCGCGAGCGTTTGCGATGGACACTGATATCTTGTTAATGGATGAACCGTTTTCAGCACTTGATCCATTGATTCGTGCTCAGCTTCAAGATGAATTGATTCTGCTTCAAGAAAAGCTAAACAAAACCATTCTTTTTGTGAGTCACGACTTGGATGAAGCACTTAAAATCGGTAACAACATCGCCATTATGGAATCAGGAAAGCTGATTCAACATGGCAAGCCAGAACAGATCATTCTTGCTCCAGAAAACGATTATGTGGCGGACTTTGTTGCTCACACTAATCCATTAAATGTGCTGAAGGGACGTTCCTTAATGCGTGACGATTTGGTTCGCGAAGATACGCGTGTTCTAATTTGCCCTGACAAAGATATTTGGGTGATACAAGAGAGCAAGGGGTTAAGTTTAGCGGATAAAGATAAATCGTTGATTCAATGGAAGAGCGACTCTTCGAACCTTGACGAAGTTAATGAAAACTCTCTGGTTCAGGTTAGTCCAGAAATCAGTATGCGAGAAGCGATTGAACTTAAACAGCGTAGCAATCAGCCTCTGCTTATGGTTGAAGATAATAAGTTGGTTGGTGTGTTAAGCGACAATGAGCTTTACGATGCATTGCTTGGTAATTTTAAGTCAGAGCAAGTTGCGTAAAGTTGACGCAGAACCAAGTAAAAAAGAGCCGCACATTAATGCGGCTCTTTTTAGTTTAAACAATGAGTTAAGTCGCTAAGCTAAGACAATGGTCGACTATAGAGTCGTAATTACGTCATCCATTGCAAGGCGTGCTTTTGGAAGACCATGATTATAATCTTCCCCATCTTTATGGTAGCCAATCGCCAGCGCAACTTCACAAATATGGCCCTCGAGCTCTTCTTTAAACTCTTCTCCAATCAGAGCCGGATCGACACCTTCCATCGGTGTTGAATCAATGCCTAGTCGTGCCAATGTGTGTAGTAGGTTGCCTAGTGCCAAATAGACTTGTGCTTTTGTCCAGTTTCCGTTGAAGCCATTTTCGTCCGTATTTGCATCGGCAAAAGCGTAAGCACCCATAAAGTTGTTGTACATCTCCGCTGGCAAGTGGCCAGATGTTACTTCTGCATCCACACGCTTCGCAAATTTCTCTTTAGTAAATTTAGGATCGTAAGCAAACAGAATCGTATGTGATGCGGCTTTCGCGTGTGGTTGGTTAAACTGATGCATATTTGCAAACGTATTGTGGAAACGTTGCTTCGCTTCATCACTTTCAATAACGATGAATTTCCATGGTTGTGAGTTGATAGAAGACGCCGACAAACGCAGTGCTTCTTTGATTATCGCCATGTCTTCTTGAGAAACGCGCTTGGTTTCATCATATTTTTTTGCAGTGTAACGGCTATTTAGATCGGTAATGATTTGATGGGACACGTTTATATCCTCTTTATGTGATGACAGATGAGGATGCACTAGCATCGACAACCATGCGTACCTCGAATATGGGTTCATGATAATGGATATTTTTTCATTGATAAGAGGGTGTTTATTTAAATCACTTTTTACTTTTTGTTGAAAATCGATGTGAGTTGATCGATTTGAAACTTAAAAGTCCTTATTTGGAAGCTTTTATTTGATATTAAATTAAACTCATATTGAGGCGTAGGGGAAAGCAACATGAACGTGATTGAAGTTTTTAATGATAGCTATGAACGTTGTACTTCAGATCAGGAGTTTTTCGACTTGTTCTACAAAAATTTATGGTCGAAAAGTGCCAACTTTAGACAGAAGTTTGACGGTATAGACATGCACCAACAAGTGAGAATGCTTAGAGGGTCTATTGTATTTTTTATGATGGCAGATACCTCGACCGAAGCGCACAAAATGGTGGAAAAGTATGGGAAAAAGCATGCAAGTGCAGATATTGGTATAGAGCCGCAGGATTTTGATGTTTGGCTTGAGAGTTTGTTAGAAACGGTTCGACAGTGTGATTCCGGGTATGATGCCGATGTTGAAACCGCTTGGCGAACATGCTTTAAAACGGGCTTAGAAGTAATGAAACAAGAATGTGATAAAGAAGATAGGCACATCCTTAAAGCGAGTACCAAATAAGGAAGTAACGTGAGTGGTCGTTACTTCCTAGGGGCAGAATCTTACTTATCTTGTGTCTCTTTATTCTTTTTCACCGCTTCGGCGATATCACTGACAGCTTCGACAAGATTGATCGGCATTGGAAAAATAATAGTGGATGTTTTGTCTGTAGTGATTTCAGTGAGTGTCTGCATGTAACGTAATTGCAGTGCATTCGGTGCTTCGTTGAGCATTTGCGCTGCTTCTTTTAATTTATTTGAAGCCTCTAACTCGCCAGTAGCGTGAATGATCTTCGCCCTACGGTTACGTTCTGCTTCTGCCTGACGGGCTAGGGCTCTGACCATGCTGTCATTTAAATCAACATGTTTGACTTCAACCGTAGCAATCTTGATTCCCCAGTCATCAGTCTGTTGATCGAGAATGGATTGTAAATCCTTATTGAGGCGTTCTCGCTCTGATAGCAATTCATCGAGTTCATGCTGACCCAATACCGAGCGCAGCGTGGTTTGTGCTAGCTGGCTGGTAGCATCGCTGTAGCTTTCAATATTGTTAATCGCCATTTGAGGATCGACTACGCGAAAATAAACGACCGCGTTGACGCGCACAGAAACGTTATCTTTGGTAATTAAATCTTGTGTCGGCACATCCAAAACGACAGTACGTAAATCAACCCTCACCATTTGCTGAATAAATGGGATAAGGATGATCAAACCAGGTCCTTTGACTTCTTGAAATCGACCAAGAAAGAACACAACCCCACGTTCGTATTCTCTCAAAACCTTGAACATTTGGGTCGCTAGTGCGAACAGCAGCACCACGATCACCGCAACGGTATAGAGCATCATAAAGCGCCTCCTATTTATTTTGGCGGTCATCAGGCATCACAGTTAAGGTCAGCCCTTTAACATTAACAATGGTGACGTGATCACCTTGTTTGAATTGTTGATGGTCTTTGGCTTTAGCTCGCCATAACGCACCGTTGAGTTGAACGCGTCCTTCGCCATCGATAAAGTCATCGCTTACCACGGCGACCTTCCCAGGGTAAGTCTCTAAACCCGTCGTTACACGCCGGCGACGAATTTTGAGCAGCAGGCCGACGGTCAGCACGATTAGAGCCACGGAAAATATGGCAATACCAAAAATCAAAGGAAGGGCGATCTGGAATCCTGGTAACTCACTGTCCATGAGAAATATCGAACCGAGTACAAAGGCGACAACGCCGCCTAAGCCCAAAATACCAAAGCTCGGGCTGAATGCTTCCGCTATCATTAGTGCAATACCGAGTAACAGCAGACCAAGACCTGCGTAGTTGACGGGCATCATTTGTAGTGCGTACATGGCAAGAAGCAGACAAATCCCACCTAGCACACCGGGTAAGCCAATTCCTGGGTTGTAAAATTCAAGAAGTAAACCGTAGATGCCGATGAGCATTAGAATGTAGGCAACGTTTGGATTGGTTATAACGGCTAACATTTCTGCTCGCCAATCTGGCGTTCTTTCAACCCATGTTGGATTTTCAAGTGACAATGTCACAGTGCGATTGTTTACTTTAACAGTTTGCCCATCTATGGCTTTGACTAAGTCTTCTGGCGAATTGGCGATGTAATCGATCACGTTTAATTCTAATGCTTCTGTTGCATCCAAGCTCGCCGCCTCGCTTACTGCTTTCTCTGCCCATTCTGCATTTCGTCCATGAAGTTTTGCTAAGCCTTTAATGTAGGCTTTGGCATCGTTAATTACCTTTTTCTCCATTGCGGTTTTAGCGGGAACTTTCTCTGAGCTTTCGTTGGTTCCTTCTGGCGTTTCTTCCGCGTTTTGATCTTTGCCATCATCCGATGAAGGAGGTTGAGGCGCACCACCTAACGCGACGGGCGTTGCAGCTCCGAGGTTTGTCGCTTCAGCCATGGCGGCTACGTGACTAGCGAGCAAGATGTATGTTCCTGCACTGGCAGCTCTAGAACCAGATGGGCCGACCCAAGTTGCAATGGGAGTCGAGGAGGTGGTAATGGCGTGAATAATATCTCGCATTGCGCTATCTAAGCCGCCTGGTGTGTCCATCTCTAAGATCACTAAACTGACACCGTTTAGTTGAGCTTCTTCTATTTCACGAGATAAATAGTCGCTAGTAGCAGGCCCTATAGCGCCTTTGACAGGAACAATCCAAACGGTATTCGCCAGTGCTTGACTGGCCATCAAGAGTAAAGGTAAGAACCATATCCATAGTCGTTTCATGCAGTCCTCCTTGTGTGGTCACAGGGACTTTTTGAAATCCTAATTCAAGTATATCCAAATAACTTAGAGATGCTTGAGTATAGGTTCTAATGAATAAGTTGCCGAGGCTAATTAGGAGACTACTTTTTTATATATAAACGCTGTGTGAGATAGTAAACTAAAGCAAATTATTGGTAATTGTGATGTTTATGTTTATTGTTCAGCGTTTGATTAAGTTGGCCGTTATCTGTGCCGTATTCTTTACTATTTTCGATCTGATCTCCTATGGAGAGGTGACTTGGTTTCAACGGTTTTTGGCTTTTCTACACTAAACTCAGATTTCAATACGTTAGCTACTCATAAGGCGATAGGTTTCTTCCTATTCGCCTTATTACTCCCTCTTCAACCAAAGCCTTAAACAAAGCAATACTTAACTCGTTTTTTCAACTTCCTGTCGGTGGAAAAAACGCCAAAATGCAACTAAATTCATATCAATGACAAGTTTAAGGTATGTAGTTGATGAGGCAATTCAGCGCAATCGCACTAGCTGTTGTAACACTCATTTTGAGCCAAACAACAACCGCAAGAAACGCGAAGATGTTAGGTGATATCTCCCTAGTTCAGCCCATACAGGGTGATCCTAATGTGGATATTAAGCTAGCGAGAATTGGCTGGCATCTCTTCCGCGATCCTCAGTTATCGTCAAATGGTAATGTCAGCTGTGCGACATGCCACAATCTGCAAACCAATGGCGCTGAAAATACACCTGTCTCTACGGGGGTGAAAGGTGATGGAATTAGAAATTCTATAACAGTGTTTAATGCAGCGTTAAATTATCGTTTTTTATGGGATGGTACGGAAAACACCTTGATGGCTCAGATTGATGGTCCAATCCATAATCCAATGGAAATGGACTCAAACTGGCAAACAATAGAGCAATATGTAAAAGAGAGTGAACATTATCAAGCTCTATTTAATCGTGACGGTGAATTGCCGATTAACGTTCATAATATCAAGTCCGCTATTGTGGAGTTTGTTGAAGGGCTGCAGACGCCTGGCGCACCATTCGATGCTTACTTATTGGGTTACACGCATGTACTGAGTGAACAGCAAATCAGAGGTTGGAAAACATTTCAGACTTCAGGTTGTGTGCAGTGTCATCAGGGCAAAAATATCGGCGGAGCGATGATCCAAAGGTTCGCCTATTTCAAGGATAAGCCAGTAGTAGAGGACTCGGGCAGGCAGCTCGTTACGATAGAGGATGAAGAGCGATTCTATTTTAGAGTAGCCAGTTTACGCAATGTCGCGCTAACGAGTCCTTATTTTCATAATGGGCAAGTCGATAAGTTATCCGACGCGATACAAATCATGGCTAAAACCCAGCTCGGTATAACGATGAACGATGAGAATGTCGCGGACATTGAAGCATTCTTGCAGTCGTTGACAGCACCTAGACCCATAATTTTAGAGGTGTTGGAAAATGAATAAATTCAAACTGATCAACTTTTGCTTTTTTATTGGGATACTGACGTGCTGCACACTGGCGTATATGTCGTATATGAACTCAAAAAACGCTCAAGAATTTCATGCAGAGCTAATGAACATCGGACATGAGTTGATTGAAGAGCGTGATGTTATCGTGAACCGATATGCCGTTGAAGATAGGAAAAACTATGAGTTAACAACATCTTTAGTAGAGATAGAAATCGCAGCACAGGCACTGTTGGAATCATCAAAGGCATCAGTTTGGTTTCCCGTGACACCCAATCGTATAAAAGTTAGGGATACGCTTGAACAGTTTAAGGAGCGAGTGCTTCAAACAACGTTGAAGCTTGATATGTTAATTGGTGTTCAGGTAGAAAATCGGTATGCATTACTCATGTTGTTCAATTTATATCAGCAAGATGTTTCTACCGAGAGCGGTCAATCTTTGGGTGGCAGTCGTTATTTTGAATTTCTCAACCAGTTGCTTCTAACACAAACTGAAGTTGAGAGTGAAAAGGAAGCGAACTTCCTTAAACGGCTTCAAACGAGTGATAAAAGAATTGAATTGCTGACGAATGAACTGCTTGATCACACTTATATTGAGTTTGTCGAAAGCTCAGAGCATCGGTTACTCAATATTGCTCAAAGTGAGGCGCGTTTTACGTGGTTGTTTGTATTTATTGCGGTGATGTTTCTAGTTAGCGCGTTTGTTTATCAGTCACATCACCGAATGCATAACTTAAAACAGTTGAATCTTGAAATTGAAGAGGCGAGAAACAAAGCCGAGCGAGCGGCAAAAGCGAAATCAAATTTTCTCGCTGCAATGAGTCACGAACTAAGAACGCCGATGAATGGCGTACTAGGGCTTTCTCAAATGATTGCAGAAGAGACCAAAGAGCCGACGACGAAAGAGCACATTAGGGTTATTCTTGACTCTGGCCAGCATCTGATGACTATCCTCAACGATATTTTGGATTTTTCTAAAGTTGAAGAAAACAAACTGGAATTTGAGCAAGCTAAGTTTAAGCTCGATCAAGTGCTTTCTCCGGTGTGTAGCGCAATAAAACCACTTGTTGATGAAAAAAATATCGAGTTAATCTTGGAAAACGAGATTTCTGAATATACTGAATTTACTGGGGATTGTGCGCGTTTACGACAGATCTTGTTTAATCTCGCCGGTAACGCGGTGAAGTTTACTAATGAAGGGCATGTGCTGGTTAGAACTGAGTTAGATGAATCGAATCAGTTGTTGGTCATGCGCGTGAGCGACACCGGTATTGGTATTGCGCCAGACAAGCACGAGCATATTTTTAACTCGTTTGAGCAAGCAGACTCATCAACGACTCGAAGGTTCGGCGGAACAGGGCTTGGGTTAGCCATCGTCAAAAAACTAACCGATTTGATGGGTGGCCATATTACTCTGAAGAGTATAGAAGGCGTTGGAAGTCAATTTATCGTTGAGTTGCCGATTCCTTGGGTAGAATCTGCTCCGAAAAAGCAGCAAGAAGCACCGAAACCTCGCGCAAAATCACACCATTTAAAGATACTACTTGCTGATGATAACCGTGTGAATGCCATTGTGGCAAAAGGGTTTTGCGAAAAGCTTGGGCATGAAGTGGATGTTGCAGAAAATGGATTAATCGCGGTTAAAAAGGCGAAAGAGAACGAGTACGACCTGATCTTGATGGACAACCATATGCCCGAGATGAATGGCGTTGAGGCGACACGCGTTATCCGACAAGAGTTAGGTATCAAGACATTACTCTTTGCGTACACGGCAGACGTATTTCGTGAAGCCCATGATAGCTTTATTGAAGCAGGAGCAGACCATGTGCTTACAAAACCGCTACAGCATGAGAGCTTTTCAGACGCTCTCAAACAGTTTGCAGCCAGACTCGAACCGAAACAGAATCCGCCACTAACGAGTGACAGCAATGTGCTTCAGTTGCAACGTAAGCCAATCGAGAACTTAAGGTTAACAGAGGAAGAACTCTCCCGCTCAGGCATGTTTGCTTCTTTACGAGATGAGCCAGAAGCGCTCGACGAGCTGCTAAAAAGCATTATTGTCGATTTTGAGACATGTGTTGATGAGCTTATTGAATACTTTATGGCTGAAGACTTTGCTTCATTAGAGCTGACGTTGCACAAAACGAAAGGGATGGCACTGAACCTAAGTTTACCTATTTTGGCGAGCCAAACGGAGGCCCTGGAAACTCAACTTAAAGCCAACCAAAGTCCCGAGATTGAGCAGTTGCAGATGCTGATCAATCGGTTACAGGTCAACATCCATCAGTCTCATAGACTTTTGGATGATATCCAGAAGAACAATGCCGATCCTCAACAGATTTTATAGTCCCTGTGAGTGCGATGCTTTCCTTAACTCATTTTGTTGTGGTTTACTGTGGCGAGGACGGATAGTGTTGATTCGTCGTCGGAAAATCAGGGAGTTAGAATGAGTAAGCATTCCGCTTTAATCAAATGGCATCGTAAAGCTGGCGAAGAGTTTAGTGATAATAAGTATAGTAGGGCACACATTTGGCAATTTGATGGAGGGTTGCAAGTCCCAGCATCTCCATCTCCCCACGTAGTACCATTACCACTATCCGTAGAAGAAAACGTTGATCCAGAAGAAGCGTTTGTCGCGGCACTTTCTAGTTGTCATATGCTCGTTTTCCTGTCTATTGCAGCAAAGCGACGTTACGTTGTGGACAGTTACTTAGATGAAGCGGTAGGGGAGCTTGAAAAAGGCGAAAACGGAAAAGAGTGGGTATCAAAGGTGACGTTAAACCCTAAGATAACATTTTCAGGTGAAAACCAACCGACACTATCTCAATTAGAAAAACTGCACCACATGGCCCATGAGAATTGCTTTATCGCCAACTCCGTTAAAACAGAAGTGACAACGCTTATTGCGAATTAAGTGAAGCTCTTTATCAAAAGCGCGGCCTATTGCGGAGTTATATTAAGCCAGCAGTCATCCTGCTGGCTCGTTTATCTAGACGACACCTTGCTCAATCATCGCATCAGCGACTTTTCTAAAGCCTGCAATGTTGGCGCCTAAAACTAAATTTCCAGGTTGGCCAAACTCTTTACTGGTTTCGTTTGCATTGATGAAAATATTTTTCATGATGGTTTGCAACTGACTATCCACTTGTTCAAACGTCCAGTTTTGCATGCTGGCGTTTTGCGCCATTTCAAGTTGACTGGTTGCAACGCCGCCTGCATTGGCTGCTTTGGCAGGCCCATAAGCTATGTCTGAGTCCACGATAATATTGGCAGCATCACGGGTGGTTGGCATGTTCGCCCCTTCACTAATCAAAATACATCCGTTTTCGATAAGAGCCAGTGCGTCGTCTGACGTTAGTTCATTTTGAGTCGCACAAGGGAAGGCAGCATCAGCCTGATATCGCCAAACAGCATGTCCTTCATTAGGATAGTCGCCCTCTGGTGTGTATTCTGCTTCAGGGTAAGTTTCTAAATATTCTTCTAAGCTTGCTCTTTTCACTTCTTTCAGTTGTTTTAGGAGCTTAAGATCAATACCGTGCTCATGATAGATCGTACCTCGAGAGTCGCTGCATGTAACTGGCGTTGCTCCCATATGGTACAGTTTTTCAATGGCGTAGATAGCCACGTTGCCAGCACCAGAAACGAGACAAGTTTTCCCTTTCAATGAATCGTTGCGGTCGTTGAGCATGCATTCTGCAAAATAGACGGCGCCATATCCTGTCGCTTCTTTTCTGGCGAGTGAGCCACCCCAAAGAAGACTCTTGCCTGTAAGCACACCTTCGTAGCGGCCCGTCAATCGTTTGTATTGACCAAACATATAGCCAATTTCGCGCGCCCCGACACCGATATCGCCTGCGGGCACATCGGTAGTAGGACCGATGTGACGGTACAACTCGTTCATAAATGATTGGCAAAATCGCATGATCTCGCCGTCGGATTTTCCTTTAGGATCGAAGTTTGAACCGCCTTTGCCGCCACCGATAGGAAGGCCAGTCAGTGCGTTTTTAAAGATTTGCTCAAAGCCGAGAAATTTTATGATGCTCGCATTGACTGAGTGATGGAATCTCAATCCTCCTTTGTACGGCCCCAAAGCAGAGTTGAATTCAACTCGATAACCTTTGTTTACTTGTACATTTCCAGCATCATCAACCCAAGGAACTCGAAACATGATTTGACGTTCTGGCTCGACGATCCTCTGGATAATCGCTTGTTCCTTATATTTATTATTGCCTTCTATTACCGGCGCGAGAGAAGTTAATACTTCTTCTACCGCTTGGTAAAATTCTTTTTGCGCAGGGCTACTGTGTTGCAACGCAACAATAGTATCGTGTATGTATGACATAGATTTCTTCCTTGATGTGAATAAGCAATCAGTTTATATGAATGTATTTCCATTAAATAGTGATTTTGACCAAGATTCAATGGTTGTAGTGGTATTTCCTGCGGATGAGAATGTGCAGCTTCTAACCCGGGCAGTGTTGGTTGAGATAGGTAGGGCGAGCTAAGTAAGCGGGTGGTTGAGTGATCAGTTTCACATATAACAAGCAGAAATCACTTTAGTCGATGTTGTTGTGCAGTTACGCAAATTGTTTATGTTAACGTCATGTTAAAGTTTGTGTGTGTGATAACTTGTGAAAAGACAACTATATGGATGAGCTTAAGGTTCTGAACTCGTTTATTCAGCAGAATGGTCTACCAGCGTTTGGCCACCTTGATGGAATTCCAACATCGTTACAGCTAGATAAATTTACCTACCTTGATGAGATGGATAAGCCAGTGTCTAAGTGGCGCCGTTACCGCGATTATAAGCAGTTTCAGTTCGTCAATTTAGTCACACCTGATTACGTCATTGGAGTAGCGATTGCTGATATACGGTATTTAGCATCCGGCTTTTGCTACCTGTTTGATATTAAAAAGAATAAGTTGATTGAGCAACAATGGTTGAAACCTTTTAATATAGGTTATCAAACTCAGCCTTCCAGTTGGTGCAGTCTTGCCCATCTTGCTAACAAAAGAGTTCAGTTTTCTATTAAGGATGGTATTTGGCACGTCCACTTTGTGACAGAGTCAGTCAATGCGGATCTCTATTTACGTCCAGAAAATATGAGTTTGCCATTAATGTTGTGTACGCCAACAGGTTATGCGGGTTGGACATATACTCAGAAGCACAATGCGTTAGCAGTAGACGGTAACTTGTTCATATTAGGAAAAGAGCAAGATCTTTCAGAGGTGGCTGCTGGTTACGATTTTTCCGCTGGGTACATGCGGCGAGAAACAAGTTGGCGCTGGGCGAGTATCAATTGCTTTGAGGATGACAGGCGTCTGGGGTTGAACTTGGCAGCTGGCGTTAATGAAACTGGCTATTGCGAAAATGTATTGTGGATTAATGGTCAGCGTCACTTTTTGCAACCTGTGCAGTTTCAGTTTTCACGAAGTGATGAAGGGCAAAAGTGGCATATTACGTCTGAAGATAAACGAGTGAACTTACAGTTCACGCCTTTGAATCGACGCTCAGAGAAGAAAAATTTTTGGCTTCTCAAAAGTAACTTTCGTCAGTACATCGGTTATTTCTCTGGCTATATTATCGATGGAAATGGCATCAAACATCAGTTAGAAGAAGTTATGGGTCTTACTGAAGATCACTATGCAAAATGGTAGAAACACAATGGATTGGACGCAGTTGATGGACCGCCCAGAATTACTTCTGATGATTCTGGCTCCAGTTTTCTTTTTCTGCATGCTTGCCGAATATTGGTTCGGACAAAGAAGGGGACGCTTGCCTGAAAGCGCGACGTATTACTTCCCTGAAGTAGCGTGTAATTTTGTTCTTGCGGGCTTACACCAAGCGACAGACATACTCACGGGTTTACTGATTGCTCAGTTGTATTTGTGGTGGTTTGATTGGCGTTTGTTTGATATCGAAATGAGCGTCTCAGCTTTTCTTTTACTTGTTGTCCTGCAAGATTTTTTCTATTACTGGTTTCATCGGGCTAGCCATCGTATTCGTTGGATGTGGGCCGCGCACGTTGTTCATCACAGTTCGGAAAGAATGAACTTCAGTACCGCCTTTCGTCAAAGTTTAATGTATCCGCTAGCGGGGATGTGGATTTTTTGGTTGCCCTTGGTGATTATTGGTTTTGAGCCAAAATGGGTTGTCTTCGTTGTGTTGTTTAATCTGGGCTTACAGTTTTTTGTTCACACCCAATCAATTCGTTCGCTCGGGCCACTAGAGTGGGTATTTAACACGCCGTCTCATCATCGCGTTCATCATGGTGTGAACCGTCAGTACATCGACAAAAATTATGCGGGTGTATTAATTATTTGGGATCGAATGTTCGGAACGTTTGAACCAGAGGTGGAAACGGTTCGGTATGGGGTTTCTAAACCTGTAAACAGCTTTAATCCCATCCGCGTGACGTTTGCAGAATGGAAAGACATGTTTTATGACGTAACTCGACCAAACTTATCATGGAAACAACGCTGCCGCCGTTTGTTCGCTCCGCCATCGGATTTTTATGAGTAAATTGAGATAAAGAGATTGGAGCGGGCAGCGGGAATCGAACCCGCATCATCAGCTTGGAAGGCTGAGGTAATAGCCATTATACGATGCCCGCGCATCGATAGGACTCGGTTAATATGCCACACTGGACGAAAAAGAAAAGTCTTTTCTCATCAAATGTTTGTCAGTTGCCTAAAAAAGTAGCGGACTGATGTCAAAGTGTTCATTGTCTCTGGTTTTTTGTGGCACTCGCGATTTCTCTACTAAGCCTAGAGGGTCGTAAACACCGAATTCTTGGGTGTTTAGATGTTGATGATATTCAAGATTTTCTGTGTAAAGGTTAATCTCGTTTATTGAACAGTCACGTTTCATGGTCAAGACTAGATATTGAAATGATTACTTTTTACTGTTGATGCGTATGTATAACACAGGGTAATTCTGCTGAAACAGTCAGCTTAACCAAAGGAGATTTAACATGATGAGAGGTTTGATATTAGGGCTGGTGGTGATGCTGGTATCTGCTTGTACTACCGTTACAACCGATGTGGATAAACAAGCCGACTTTTCAGCTTACAGAACGTTTGACTTTGGTGCTCAGGCGGAAGCACCTACCAGTATTGATGGTCGACGTATTGAGCAAGGGCTTGCTGAACAGCTTGAGGGTAAGGGTTTAATTAAGGTAAATAGTGGCGGTGACCTTTACGTACATCATGATATCGTAGAAGAATCCGAGCTTGTTTCTTCAGGATCGTCGGTGAGCTTTGGCTATGGCTGGAATAGCTTTGGTGTGATCACTTCAAGCCCGGAAAGATATAAAGAACGTAAGTATGGGAAGTTGGTGGTTGAACTGGTTGATGCAAAGGCTAATCAAGTCGTTTGGAAAGGCGTTTCAAGTCGTAAACTGTCTGAGTCAATGAGCTCTGAGAAAAGAGAATCTCTCATCCAAGAAGAAATCGCGAAGATGTTTGAAAGCTACCCTTACGGTGAAAAATAATTAGTATTCTTAACGATTAAGAATACTAATTGCCAATAGTTACGCACAGGGTTAAAAGAACTTATTATTTTGGTTTTGGTTACCTTTGTGCGTACGATTCTGATTGCTTTACTCGGACTACTTTTCTGCTTGTTGGCTCCGAGCATGAGCCTGGCGCACTCACACCCAAATTTTCTTTCCTTTCATAACCAGAATATTGCTGTTGACGCTAAGTCGAAGCACTTTTCAGAACATCCTATCTCTCCAGTACAACAAGACTATCCGAGCTTAAACAGCCGGAATAGATTGAGGGTTAGCCATGCTAAGGAAATGAGCTCGAACGACGATGTAGAACCCGAATGGTTTGAAATGCTTGATGTAGCATGGTGGGCGCATCGTTCGGCAATTTACTCGATGAAGCGGCTAAAACGCATCGGCAATGAGGCTTTAGGTTGTTGTATTGAAAGTATTTTTACTCACTTTAAATACAGAATCGGAGTGAGAAAAGAATCGAATTTCATATACCGCTTTATACATGCTCGCTAACACATTCCATGTTTTTGCAACTTTTGGTTAATTATGCTTAGGAGCGGTTTATGTTTGATTCGATCATTCAGGTCTTGAGTGCTTTTTGGCATCAAGATTTCACGGCGTTAATGGCGCCAGGCAGTGCAGGTTTGGTTTATTTTGTTGTTGCTGTGATTATCTTTTTGGAAAGTGGTTTTATTCCTGCTGCACCTTTCCCATGCGACAGTGTCGTCGTATTATCCGGTACGCTGGCGGCGGTTGGCGTCCTTGACCCAATTATGATCATGTTGGTGATAGCTGTTAGTGCGGGGTTGGGAAGTGGGGCGGCTTATTTACAAGGCAAGTGGCTAAATCGCTTACCTAAGGTCCAAGGCTGGGTGAGTGCGGTTCCTCAAAAGCGTTTGGAACAAGTCGACGTATTACTCAGTAAACATGGATTGATTGCGCTTTTGTGCGCGCGGTTTATTCCGGTTGTTCGTTCCCTATTGCCATTAATGATGGGGTTGCGAGTGAAACGTATTAGTAAATTCCATTACTTTGCGTGGCTGAGTGCGATTTTATGGACGCTGATATTATGCGGTTTTGGTTCATTACTTCCTTTGCTACCGGAAAATATGAGCAAAGCAATCACAATGCTATTAATGGCGGCACCAATAATTACTCTTGTGATTGGAGTGCTTAGTTTCTCGTTTGTTAAAGCACGTCGAGCGTCCTGTAAACCCAAGGATGTGTCAGAGTTTTCCCAATAAGTTTACTTTGATTTGCACTTTTAAGCTTGTATGCAGATTAGACATCTAATCGACAGGTTTTTATCAGTAAAAAGAAAGGCGCATACATTGCGCCTTTCTTTTTGAGTGTCGTTAGGGTTTCGAATTTAATAGCCAATGCTATATAAGTATTCTCCAACTTCTTTGCACTGAGACTTGTAGATGTTCTCTACTTCAGACTCATTCTTATCTGCTGCTTTAAATTCAAGTTCGGCAGACGATAGCTGGTCAAAGCTGTAGTCTCTCTCAGACATTAAGTAGTGTCTGAACATCGCTCTGTGTTCCGGAACTGCAATACGTGCGTTAGAAACGTTGGCACACTCTAACAGAGTGTCGTTACTCATTTCTTCTGGCTTAGTTTCTGTGTTTGCTAAGGTTGAGCCCGCTGCAAATAGTAATGCTAGTGCGATGGTTGTAGCGATTCTTGTCATTATATGGACCTCAAATTGGTTCTAGTAACAATGAGCATATTGGCTCTTATCGTTACATTTTCGTGTTCTCTGTATGTCATAAAAAGTTAAACAACAGAGAAGGCGTTGCGACCATGAGTAAAGACGTACATTAAGTTCGCTTCCTTTCTTCCAGAGAGGCGATAAAGAGAGCGTTGACTCATGAGTCCGCCATAACTGTCTAGAGGTAAGCGAGATGCTTGTTTTGCCAACTCCAGTAGTGGTGGAGAAGAGAAAGCAATAAGTAAAAAATAATCAGGAGTAAAATCTGATGATAAAACGCTATCAGTAGCTGATGTTCGGCGACAGGAGACAAGCCCGAACAACTCGCGCTTTATATGTAGGTAGTAACTTTCTGAACCCCAAGAGCTCAGAGAAGCTGAGGCATGAAAATCAGTGTGTGCTAGCTCAAAATCGTCTTGTTGAGAGAGTTTAAGTAAGCGCTCGGAAGTGTAATGTTTGGTGTGGTGCCACTCATGCGCATATGAAGCTGTGATGAGCCCTGAGAGCAGGGACAAAGAAAGCATCAATAATATACGGTGTAGATAACGCAAGAAGTAACCCTAAACATATAAAGCCACAGTTACCCACCATGATTAAGGAATCTTAGTGGCACTATGATAACGATGAAAGCCAGTGTCTGATCAACTCAGCGTATACTAACGAGATGGAAGGGGGATGAACAGAGTTTTCTGATCGCACTTAGGTATATCAGCGAATAACACAATAATTTTCACTTTCGAGTAAGCGAAAATGGAAAGAGAGTCGTTGCACAGGACGATTAAGCTAACAGGATTATTACTAGGGAAGAAATAGAATCTTCTTTTTCTTCCCCATATGTGTCGCATCGATATTATGCACTTGCGTAAATAACGCTGCCGCCTTTTATGGTGTCAATGATCTCGCGAGACAACTTCTCTGGCAAAGCAGGGCAACCCCAACTGCGTCCGAGGTATCCATTCTTCTTGATGAAGGAAGGGTTTGCGTAATCGGCACCGTGCACGACAATGTAACGCTCGCGAGCTTTGTCGTTTAATCCAGAGCTTAGCCCATCTAATCGAAGTGAATAGCCATTTGAGCCGTAGTAAGTGGTATCAGTCAAAAAAGTGCCCAATGATGTTTTTCGCGAGTTCACGACATTTGAAAACTGTGTCGCTGTTTTCTTTCCGCTGTTCACGCCGTGAGAAACATACGTATTGTAGATTAGCTTCTTTTTATCTAAATCAACCACATAAAAACGCTTTTCAGTTGATGGTTTACTATAGTCGATGATCGTTAGTACCGACTTCTTTCTATCGGGTGTCTTCTGATAAGCGATGTAAGCGTCACTGAACAACTTAAAGTCTACTATGCCATCTAGCTTGGCTTGTTTAAACACATGTTCAACTTGCTTTGGTCGTAAATGATCCCTGGGTTCGTTATCTGATTGTTTTGCAAAAACAAAAGGTGAGACAGACAACAGCGCACATGTAAATAATAAAATTAACTTTTTCATCTTGGCTAAATAAAACTCTATGGTGTTACAAATTTACCGATTGCTTCATGCATTCGTTAAAACAACATGCACATCAATATAATTCTATTCCCAATGTTTCTTATTGCACGCTTAGGTGCTTGATATTGGGTTGACGATAAGTTTTCGAGTTAAAAACTAACTAATTGAAACTTATAAAAAATATGAAGTTTAACGATGGTTTCTATAAACTTCGGCGTAAATAATATCTGATATATGTAATTAATAAAACTGTGTTTAATGATATTTGTGAAGTTGATAATTTATAAAAACGACGTTTTATTTTTCGTACTTTAGAAACTCTTTTTATTTCAATGTGTTTTATTTTTCTACGCTTTATCCAATACCTCAAAAGTTTGTGATTTAACTCGTAACAAATCGTAACGCCGAATCGTTATGTGTATAAGTGCATTTATAATGTATGAATAAACAACAGGGTGGTAAGAAAAGGCAGTAAAACAGCGGTGAATCGGTTGTTTTTAATTCACGATTGACAAAGCTAAGTCTAAGTCGTTCAAAAATTGAACTTGTGAATGTATCGTTTAAGTGAGAGTGATGAGCTCAACAAAAGTGAAGTGACGCGTGCTACTGTTTATTTTCTAATTTATTCGATTACATAAGGAAGGGTACATAGTAAAAATTGAAAAAATAATTCTATCGTGTGGATTAAAATATATAAATAATAAAACTTCGAAATTAAAAGATAAGAACGCCAGATCTTAATTCATTAAATTTTTGAATATGAAAGTAAACTCTATCTATTATGCTTGGTTTGGTTTGGTGTGAAAGCGCTCATCTCATTAAGAAAAGCGCTCAAATTTATTTAAGGACGGTTATGACAGCATTTAATAAAGTGTTTATTGTCACTCCCAATGTTAATGATTTTGCAATGTTGCAAGAGTCGCCATTGGAAATGTCTCTTCAAGTAACGGCAAGCAAACCTATCCCACTCTATGGAGAGTCTGTTAAAGCCAGTTGGAAAAGTATTGATATTGAATGGTTAGACGTTAAGGGTGAAAAGCAATTACCCAGGCCTGATATTGCAGCATGGGGATCTTTTACTCTTGCTGTATCCGCTTCTATTGCGGATAAGCTCGATGTGTTGAGCGAGAATGTCGAATTTTTACCATTAAATCTACAAGGAAAGCCTTGGCGAGCATTAAACATTGTCACTCAAATTGATGCCATTGATACCTCTGCTACCGAGTATAATCTTCGTCATGGTAAGCTAAGTCGTGCTAGACCGTTTAAGAAACTCGTTTTGAATAGAGAAGCCGTTAATGAATCTGACTTGTTCAGAGTAAAAGGTGCTGGGCTCAGAACGTTTTGCACGGACAAAAAAGGTGGCTTGTACGATAGCGTCAAAGCGCTGAATTTGACCGGTTTGGATTTCAAGGAAGTGCTGGTTTAAAAACGAATAAATAGTGATTTACTCAACTAAAGTCATAGATATAGGTATGGGGGAACAAAAGCTGAGCATCTATCAATGAAGCTCATATACAGCTAAATACAGCCGCCACAGTTGTGACTGCTGTACGTCTCCCTTTAACTTATGTTCTTGAAACCCTAATTGAGCTGACCATGGACGCATCAAATCGACTGTCGTCATTTGCCGATTGCCACCACAAGCTCAATTGTTCTTTAGTCATTGGTTTGCCAAATAAATAGCCTTGCATATAGTCGCAGCGGTATGCCGATAGCCATTCATGCATCATATTGTGTTCAATACCTTCTGCTGTAACCGTTTTATTCTGGGCATGGCAAAGCTCAATAATAGGTTTGATCACATGGCCGTTGTTGGTGTTCATCAATGTAACGAGGAACTCTCGATCAAATTTGATTTTTTGAACCGGATACTGAACGAGCTGAGTTAACGATGTGTAACCAGAACCAAAGTCATCAATTGCAAGACGGTAGCCACGCTTTGATAGCTCATCAAGTAGGGCCGTGCCTTGTTGTTCTGCGGCAAAGGTTTCAGTTATCTCTATTTCAATACATTCTGGTTTAACACTGTGCAGTGTCGCTTGTTCATGGATGTAGTTTGCCATTTCTATCGAGTTTAGCTCTGCTGATGAAAGATTGACCGAAAGAACAATATCCTTACCGAAAATATTCCTTAATTGATGGTATTCCGCCGTTGCATTGGCGAAAACCCAGCGGTCAATTTTATCAAATAATCCGGCTTGCTCTGCAATTGGAATAAACTCCTTTGGGGGGATAGGGCCGATACCTTCGGCTTCCCAGCGCAACAAGACTTCTAACCCCTCAATTTCGTTGCTTCGATTGTTCATATAGGGTTGAAAAACAAGGTGGAATTCTTCCTCTACATTGCTTTTTCGGAGCGCACGTTCAAGCTGACTTCGTCTTTGAGACTCAATATTGAGAGCGGCTGAATAATAGGCGTATTGATTTTTCCCTGCCCGTTTTGCTTGATACATAGCCGCATCGGCACTGGAGAGTAACTTCGCGATGTCAGTACCGTCTTGAGGATATTGTGCAATACCTACGCTTGCCGTAACGGGAAATGAATTACTCCAAGATGAACTGAGATTACTAATCGGTTTTAGTAACTCTGATGCAAGCAAATCAGGCAAGCGTTTTACCTCTTGATTTGAGCTCAGCAAAATTGCAAATTCGTCACCAGATAACCTGGCGGCAAAGCAGGGACTGTTGTAATCGTGCGAGAACTTTTGACAGGCATTCTTGATGTGTGATGAGAACACTTTTAATAAGTTATCTCCCAATTCATGCCCGTATTTATCATTCACGTATTTAAAGTTATCAAGATCGACGTAAACAACCCACAAAAACTGCGAAGGGGAGATAAGTTCACGAGTGGCAAGTTCATGAAAACGATGGCGATTGGCAAGTTGCGTCAGGTGATCCGTTTCAGCTAGGCGTTTTGTCTTTTTATAGATGACATTAAGTTCCTCATACATATCAAAAAAGCGTGCAGAGAGACGTCCTATTTCATCGTTTGTTTCTAGCTTTTCAATATTGTCACGTTGATTAGATTCAAGTTCGTTCAGCTGCTTATCAAGGCGAGAAACAGGACGCAATACATAGCGGTACAACACCAAAATGATTAATGTGATAGTGAAAAACGCCGCTACGCCAAAGGAGAAAGCAAGTTCTAGCCACACTTTATCGACTTTGTTCCACATCAAATATTCGGCAGGAGAAAGCACGGCATAAAAGTGCGGCAGCAGCTCAATGGTTTGAGCGAGAGGAATATCAAGATAAATGGGTTTGTCGGCGAAAGTAATCACGCTGTGCGTGTCAAACTCGATGTCATGCTTAATCTCATTAAAGGCTTCAAGTGATACGGAAACTACCACAAAAAATACATTTTTTGAGTCAAAGCTCAAAGGGTGAGTCCCCGTTCTTTTGTCGACGACCTCATATTGAAGAAGAATGCTTTGTCCACTGGAGTTATAAATAAAGCCAGTGTGACTGAAAGCCTCTCTCTCATTGAAACTTCGTGATATGTACTCTAACACCTTTGGGTCGACCACGCCCGATGATTCGTAATATTTGTTTTCTGTGTAGTAGAGAAGGTTTTGTTTGCCGTCGAGGATCGCCATGCTCGCATCGCCTTTATAACCATGGCTCAATACTTCAGCGGTCTCGTCTAATCGGTTAAACAAGACTCGTTCACGATAGGGGTTGTTATGATTTACCAAATAGTCTTGTAATACATCACTTTTACTGAGCGTATAGGCATAACTATTAAGAAAAATATTCGCTTGTCGAAACTGCCCGGCGAGCTTTTCCATTTGCAACTGAATATAGCTGTCTTCCCGCTTGATGAGCGTCACTTTTTGAATGCTATAAATAATATAGCTAGATACTAACGCGCTTAATAAGATCACTGGCGCGACAAGCAAAATGACTCTATTGCTTAACTTCATTATGGTTCTTAGTTTCCGTTTGTGTCCCTACAAACGTCGCGTACCAGGTAAGGTACTGAACGGATGATGTGTTTTGGCAAATTGTAACCAGATTGTAAGGTGAGCGTTCTCCAAAATCAGGCAGCTATCTAAGAATTGTGATGACGTGAAAGGTTTCGAGCTTATTAACTAGAGGTTTTCTCAGTAGTTGGACGTCTCTTTTCCTTCCTCCCTGTATAAAACCTAACCGTAATGACAGGGAAATACCGTCATCGAAACGTTTCGATGGTAAAGTGTGACTCAAGTGCACTTTTCCTATTCAATGACAATTGAATTACAGATCATTCTCACACCTTATCGATCTCACACTGGTCAAATTGCGATGACGAATTATTATTTCATCGAAACGTTTCGATGAGTTTTCTGTTAATAACGAAAACACTTTAAAACAGGCGCTCATGGTTGTATGAACGTGTAACCGAAAGGTCGATGAGATGAAAAAAAGTACCCTAATTAACTCAGATATTTCTTACTTGGTGGCGACGCTAGGCCACACCGACGAGATCACGATATGTGATGCTGGTCTACCAATCCCAGAGCATGTTCAGCGAATCGATTTGGCGCTAACGCATGGGGTACCAAGTTTTCTTGATACTGTTCGCGTAATTCTATCTGAGTCCCAAATCGAAGGGGTCATCATTGCGGAAGAGTTCTCTGATGCAAGCCCAGTTTTGCATGAAGCGTTGCTCAACGAACTGAGCAAAGAGAGTGAAGAAACGGGCAAATCTATTGAGGTGAGCTACGTGTCACATGAAGCGTTTAAAGCACGCACGGCCCAAAGTCGCGCTATCGTAAGAACTGGCGAATGCTCGCCATATGCGAACGTTATTTTCCAAGCGGGCGTGGTTTTTTAAGCCAGAGATATTGAGGACAGATTATGACTCAAGCCATTCTACAACTAAGCGAAATTGAGAAGGCGTTTCCGGGCGTAAAAGCACTCGACAAAGCAAGCCTGAATGTTTATCCAGGCCGTGTTATGGCGCTGATGGGTGAAAATGGAGCAGGCAAGTCAACGTTAATGAAGGTGTTGACAGGCATTTACCACATGGATGCGGGGAGCATTCAATATCAAGGTCAGCCGGCGGCCTTTAAAGGTCCACGCGATTCACAGGAAGCTGGTATTAGCATTATTCACCAAGAGCTGAACCTGATTCCTGAACTGACGATTGCCGAAAATATTTACTTGGGACGAGAGTTCACTGGCTCCTTAGGGCGTATCCAGTGGGGCAAAATGTATGACGAGGCTGACAAGCTTTTAAAACGTCTGAATGTAAAGCATTCATCAAAAACATTGCTTGGCGATTTAAGCCTTGGTGAACAACAAATGGTGGAAATTGCAAAGGCACTTTCGTTTGAGTCGAAAGTCATCATTATGGATGAGCCAACGGACGCATTGACCGATACCGAAACGGAATCACTGTTTAAAGTGATTAATGAGCTTCGTGCTCAAGGATGCGGCATCGTATACATCTCGCATCGTCTTAAAGAAATCTTTGAAATCTGTGATGATATTACGGTGCTTCGTGATGGTAAGTTTATCGGTGAGTGCAAGGTGTCCGACACTGATGAAGATGGCCTAATTGAAATGATGGTTGGCCGAAAATTAGAAGAGCAATATCCACGTATTGATGTCCAACATGGCGAAACTTGTCTTGAAGTCATTGGTTTGACTGGGTCTGGCGTTCAGGATGTGAGCTTTACTCTCAAGCGTGGTGAGATTCTTGGAATTTCTGGCTTGATGGGCGCAGGCCGCACTGAACTCATGAAAGTCATTTACGGCGCATTACCTAGTGAGCATGGTGTTATCAATCTTGATAACAAAACTATTAACCCGGTTAGCCCGCAAGATGGCTTGGCAAATGGTATCGCTTACATCTCTGAAGATCGCAAAGGCGATGGTTTGGTTTTAGGTCTTTCGGTTAAGGAGAACATGTCACTTTGTTCGCTAAACCAGCTGACCAAAGGCTTCCAGATTCAACACAGCGACGAAGTGATTGCTGTGGAAGATTTTATTAAGTTATTCAACATTAAAACCCCAACGCGAGATCAAATCATCGGCAACTTATCTGGTGGTAACCAGCAAAAAGTTGCGATAGCGAAAGGGTTAATGACGAAACCTAAAGTTCTGATTCTGGATGAGCCGACACGTGGTGTTGATGTCGGAGCAAAAAAAGAGATTTATCAGCTCATCAACAAGTTTAAGGCCGAAGGCATGAGCATCATCTTGGTTTCTTCCGAGATGCCTGAAGTGCTCGGCATGAGCGACCGTATTTTAGTGATGCATGAAGGTCGTATCACTGGCGAATTTGATGCGAAAGACGCCGATCAAGAAAAATTACTCGCCTGTGCCGTAGGCAAAGAGATCAATGAGGAAGCAGCATGAGTACGAATACCATGAGCAAACCAACCGAAACTGGCAACAAGAAGTTGTTCACAAAAGAGTGGCTGATTGAGCAAAAATCACTGATAGCTTTGATCTTTCTGATCGTTGTTGTGTCATTTTTGAACCCGAACTTTTTTACGGTCGACAACATTCTCAACATTCTTCGTCAAACCTCCGTGAATGCCATTATCGCAGTGGGTATGACATTAGTTATTTTAACAGCAGGCATCGACTTAAGTGTTGGTTCGGTATTGGCATTGTGTGGTGCCTTTGCGGCAAGCATGATTGCGCTTGAGGTTCCGGTGCTGGTGGCGGTTCCAACTGCTTTAGTCGCAGGTGCAGCGTTAGGTGCGATCAGCGGTATCATTATTGCGAAGGGTAAGGTGCAGGCATTTATCGCTACGCTGGTTACCATGACGTTACTACGCGGTGTGACCATGGTGTACACCGAAGGTCGACCAATCTCGACAGGCTTTACTGACACCGCGGATGCGTTCGCATGGTTTGGTACTGGCTACGCGCTAGGCATTCCGGTTCCTGTTTGGTTAATGGTGGTTGTGTTCGCAGCGGCTTGGTATTTACTTAACCACACGCGCTTTGGTCGCTATGTTTACGCACTAGGCGGCAACGAGTCTGCGACTCGCCTATCAGGTATCAATGTAGACCGAGTGAAGATTGGTGTCTACGCCATCTGCGGTATGCTAGCAGCGCTTGCAGGTATTATCGTAACGTCTCGTCTTTCTTCGGCGCAACCTACAGCGGGTATGGGCTACGAGCTAGACGCTATCGCAGCGGTTGTTCTTGGCGGTACCAGCTTGATGGGCGGTAAAGGCCGTATCATGGGTACCTTGATTGGTGCGCTGATCATCGGTTTCTTGAACAATGCACTTAACCTACTTGATGTTTCTTCCTACTACCAAATGATTGCAAAAGCAGTGGTTATCTTGCTGGCGGTATTGGTAGACAACAAAAACAAGTAATTCATAACAATCTGTATATATAAAACAGTGAATACAAACCGAGTCAGGGGACGTGTACTGGCTCACCCTACACAAAGGACTAGAACGATGAAAAAACTTGCAACTCTTATCTCTGCTGCACTTCTTTCTTCAACCGTATCGGTAGCGGCGCAAGCTCAAGATACCATGGCGATTGTGGTTTCGACGCTAAACAACCCGTTCTTCGTAACGATGAAAGACGGTGCGGAAGCAAAAGCGAAAGAATTGGGGTACGACTTAATTGTACTGGACTCGCAAAATGACCCGAGTAAAGAACTGTCGAACATCGAGGATTTAAGTATTCGCGGCGTAAAAGCAATTCTTATCAACCCAACGGATTCTGATGCAGTGTCTAATGCAATTCGTATGGCGAACCGTTCTAAGATCCCTGTGTTGACATTAGACCGTGGTGCAAGCCGTGGTGAAGTTGTGAGTCACATCGCGTCGGACAACGTAATTGGTGGTGAAATGGCAGGCCACTACATCATGGAAAAAGTCGGCGAAAAAGCAAAAGTCATTCAACTTGAAGGTATTGCGGGCACATCGGCAGCGCGTGAGCGCGGTGAAGGCTTTATGAATGCCGTGAAGGGCAGCGATATGGATCTTCTTGCTAGCCAACCAGCTGACTTTGACCGCACGAAAGGTCTAAACGTAATGGAAAACCTGCTAGCGGCTAACCCGGATGTACAAGCGGTATTTGCACAGAATGATGAAATGGCGCTAGGTGCACTTCGCGCAGTTCAAGCTTCTGGCAAAGATGTCGTTATCGTTGGTTTTGATGGTACGGAAGACGGCATTGCAGCAGTTAACCGTGGCAAACTAGCGGCAACTATTGCTCAGCAACCAGACCTTATCGGTGCTTTAGGTGTTGAAACGGCTGACAAAGTTTTGAAAGGTGAAGAAGTAGAAGAGTACATCCCGGTACCACTAAAAGTAGTCACTAAGTAAGTTTTTAGTTCAATAAATCATCCTAATTTTTGCTCTCTCCTCCGTTTATATCTGTCGTTTAGGAGGTGAGGGCAAACTTACCCAAAATACTGCAAAGTGTGGGGTATAGATGCCTTTGGCTTTTTGTCGAGACTCCTTTATCAGGAAGAGAAGTTAAAGTCATCTAATGTATTTTCCTAAACAGTTTTTAAAAAGGGTTCATTCAGAACCGAGGATAACCGTATGAATAAGTTAGTGGTGTTAGGTAGTGTAAACGCTGACCATGTTCTTCAAGTGCCTTCTTTCCCTCGCCCAGGCGAGACGCTGCATGGTCGCAACTATCAAGTTATCCCAGGTGGCAAAGGTGCCAACCAAGCCGTCGCGGCGGCGCGATTAAATGCAGACATAGGTTTTATCGCTTGTGTGGGCGACGACTCATTCGGCATTAACATTCGCGAAAACTTCAAAATGGACGGCATCGATATCACTGGTGTGAAGATGCAGCCAAATTGCCCGACAGGTATCGCGATGATTCAAGTGTCGGACAGTGGTGAGAACAGCATTTGCATTTCAGCTGAAGCAAACGCCAAACTGACAGCAGAAGCGATTGAGCCAGATTTAGAGCGTATTCGCCAAGCAGATTACTTGCTAATGCAATTGGAAACGCCGATGTGCGGCATTGAGAAAGCTGCGCGTGTAGCGAAAGATGCCAAAACCAATGTCATTCTGAACCCAGCGCCAGCTCGCGAACTGTCAGATGAATTACTGTCTTGCATTGACGTGATTACACCAAATGAAACGGAAGCTGAAGTTCTGACAGGTATTACTGTAACAGACAACGAAAGCGCGCAAGAAGCGGCGAATGTGCTACATGGTAAAGGTATAGAAATCGTCATGATCACACTCGGTGCAAAAGGCGTTTGGTTAAGCCAAAACGGTCGAGGCGAAATCATCTCGGGTTTCCGCGTTGAAGCGACGGATACTACCGCTGCGGGCGATACATTTAATGGGGCATTCGTCACTGGTCTCCTAGAAGATTTACCTTTAGAATCAGCGATTAAGTTTGCACATGCGGCGGCTGCAATTTCTGTGACCCGCTTTGGCGCGCAAACGTCGATTCCAACCCGCGAAGAGGTGGACGCGTTTCTCGCTGAACAATAAGGCGCACAACGCCTCATTAAAATAGGAGTAGTAACATGGCGACGATGAAAGACATCGCAAAACTGGCAGGGGTTTCCACTTCAACAGTGAGCCATGTTATTAACAAGACGCGTTTTGTGAGCGAAGAGATCTCTGAACGCGTTAACAATGCCGCAAAAGAGCTTAACTACTACGCGCCCTCTGCGTTGGCGCGTAGCCTCAAAGTCAATCGTACCAAAACCATTGGTATGCTCGTGACAACCTCAACCAACCCATTCTTTGGCGAAGTCGTAAAAGGCGTAGAGCGCAGCTGCTACCAAAAAGGCTACAGCCTCATTTTATGTAACACCGAGGGTGATAACGAACGTATGCGTCAATCCATTAATACGCTATTGCAAAAGCGTGTCGATGGTTTGATCTTGATGTGCTCGTCGCTAGAAGGAGAGCGTATCGATGTATTTGAGCGTTACCCAGATATCCCAGTTGTGGTAATGGACTGGGGGCCGATGCTATTTACAAGCGATAAAATCCAAGACAACTCACTTCGTGGCGGTTACTTAGCGGCGAAATACTTAATTGATTGCGGCCATACCGAAATTGGGTGCATCACTGGCCCTTTGATTAAACACCAAGCGCAAATGCGATACGAAGGTTATAAGCGAGCAATGAACGAAGCTGGCTTGGAATTTAATGCCAATTGGATCATTGAATCGGACT
Source organism: Vibrio sp. Vb2960 (assembly GCF_033337665.1). Taxonomy (NCBI): domain Bacteria; kingdom Pseudomonadati; phylum Pseudomonadota; class Gammaproteobacteria; order Vibrionales; family Vibrionaceae; genus Vibrio; species Vibrio sp. Vb2960. Next base: position 97,834 of record NZ_JAWORD010000019.1, read on the forward strand.
TCGAGTGTGAGGGTGGGTATCAAGCGTTCAAAAAAATGGCTCAGCGTGGCGCATTACCTAGCTCGATTTTCGTCTCTAACGATATGATGGCGATGGGGGTGATTAACGCCGCAAATGAGCTCGATATTAAAGTGCCGGACGACCTGTCCATTATTGGTTACGATGACATCCATATCGCGAAATTTATGTCGCCATCGCTAACTACCATTCATCAGCCTAAGTACCGTTTGGGGCAGGCTGCCGTTGAGACTCTTGTCCGAAAGTTGGATGAAAAGTCAACAGAGGCACAGGTCGTACAATTAGAACCGACTCTAGTGGAACGAAAAAGCGTCAAGAGGTTAAAGTCAAACGTCACTGAATGACGTGTGATGTTGAGCTAAAAAATTAAAAAAGTCGTTTCTCTTTATACGATAAAGCCTTACTATCGTCGTTGATTATAAATAAAACTATTAATTGTTGTCTGGCGGATTAGTTAAATGTTATCAAAAGGTTACGCTAAGTTATCTGTAAAACACCCTTGGTTTCACCGAGTTAATGTTATTACAGTTGTATTGATTTTTTTTGTGAGCTGCTATCAGCTACTGGTTAATGAAGCATTTGAGTACGCAATTGGCTTTATTATTACACTTTTGGCGTCAGCTTTATTTGCATCAGCTTCTGCATTCAAAAAACGTTATCTAGGCTTGGATTCATAGGCACGTCTATTTCCAACATCGTTCAATAGCATCATTTATTGCTTTCAAGTAAACATTGAACTGAATTATGATCGAGTGCATCAAGAGGAGGACAAATGTCCTCCTTTTTGTTGGGGATCACGCTCTAATATAAGCGTATTCCAAACAAAATAATAAAGGACATGTTATGGACCTCTTTGCCTTACTCGATATTAATAATACTCTCGTTAACATTCCGATCGGCGACGGCTACGCAATGAGTTGGATCGAAGCTTTCGGTACCGTTTTTGGACTGCTTTGCATTTGGTTTGCCAGCCAAGAAAAAACCATCAACTACTTATTCGGTTTGCTGAATGTCACGCTTTTTGCCGTTATCTTTTTTCAAATTCAGTTATACGGATTATTGCTTCTTCAATTGTTTTTCTTCTGTGCGAACATTTACGGCTGGTATGCGTGGACCCGTCCAAACGCACAAGGTGAAACGCTGGAAGTTCGCTGGTTAAATAAACAGAAACTTATTACTACTGCCTCTATTAGCGTTGCATGTATCGCATTATTAACGATCTATATCGACCCATTTTTCTTTGCGCTAGCAAACATTGCTGTTGATAGCTTGAATCTCTTTGGTGCTGGTTTGGCTGAACCGGTGCTTGAACCTGACGCGTTTCCGTTCTGGGATGCAACCATGACAGTACTTTCTGTTGTTGCACAAATTCTGATGACACGTAAATACGTCGAAAACTGGATTCTATGGGTCGTGATTAACATTATCAGTGTGGGTATCTACGCGACGCAAGGTGTTTACGCAATGTCTGTTCAGTACGCGATTCTTATGTTCATCGCTGCCAATGGCACGCGTGAATGGGCTCGTAGCGCTAAGCGCAATGGCGATAAAACCTTAGCGCACGCTGCTGCTTAAGGAACGAAGAATGGCCAAACAACCTCATATCGGAGTGGATGAAACACAAATCGCTCCCTTCGTTATTGTATGCGGCGAGCCAGATCGAGCGAATCGTATCGCGGCATTATTTGATGATGCAGAAATGGTGTCGGAAAACCGCGAGTACCGTGTGTTTACCGGCAACTACAAAGGCAAGCCTGTTTCAGTGTGTAGTACAGGTATAGGTGCGCCATCGATGATCATCGCAGTGGAAGAGCTAAAACAGTGCGGTGTGACTCATGTGGTACGCGTTGGATCGGCGGGGGCAATGCAATCAGGCATTCACCTTGGCGAGTTGATCATTGCCGAAGGCGCGGTAAGAGATGAGGGCGGCTCTAAAGCGTATGTCGATTCGTCTTATCCAGCCTACGCAAGCTTTTCACTGTTAAAGGAAGTTGAGCGTTACTTGTCGATGCAAAAAGTGCATTATCATTTTGGTGTGGTGCGTTCTCACGACAGTTTCTATACCGATGACGAAGATGCAATATGCCAACATTGGAACAAGAAAGGCATCTTAGGTGCCGATATGGAAACCTCTGCGCTGTTTACGGTCGGTCGACTACGAGGCCTTCATGTGGCTTCGATATTAAACAACGTGGTGCTGTATCAACAAGATGTGAAAGAAGGTGTTGGTCAGTACGTTGATGAAGCCAAAGTAATGATGCAAGGTGAGAAGAGTGCCGCGATTACGGCATTAGAAGCCTTGGTTGCTCAGCGTTAGCCAGTCTCTATCTCAGTAAGTCACATAAACAGAATAGATGTAAAGCGACAGGTCACTGTCGCTTTTTTATTTGGAGTTACGGCGTACAATCCACCTTAAATAGTTGTCCGTAACTTTTTCTGAGAGAGCAGAAAATGAAAATCAGCCCTTATCCGACTGGTCGCTTCAAAACATACCTTGAAGAAAAGAGTGCCACCTTTCGCGATTTGATTTATCAATGCCAAATAAATTCACGTTACTTTGATGCTGGGGAAGCAATTCTCCGCCAAGGTGAGCAACTTCAGTACTTGTATGTTGTGCCAGTAGGTCGAGTCTCGATGAACATATTGGCCGCAAATGGACGACGTTTTCAATTAGGGGAAGCTAACTGCGACTATCATATTTATGGTGAAATGGAGTTCTTCACTCAGACTCCTTGTCAATGGAATGTGATAGCAGATGAACATATGCAGGTTGATGTTATCTGTATCCAAAAACTAACCGAAGCACTGCAAAATCATCCCCAAATGATGGTGTTCTTCGCTTCAGCATTGGCTGAGGATTATCAAGACTCCATGGATATCTACACTAATCGTTTGTTGCATCCCATTACTTACAACATTGCCTATGATCTTCTCGTCCGTAATCAGACGGATAAGCTGCTTGGTGGTTTTGATAAAGTGAACCAAGAGGCTGAGCGGTTTGGTACCTCAGGCCGAGTCTATCGACGTGCAGTTAAGGACTTGATTGAAAAGGGATTGATTACCAAAACAGACAACGGTTTGGAGATTATTGATGAGCTGGCACTCAAAGCGTTTATTGATGCGCATGAATGATACGCCCAGGTATTGAAATTGATGAGTTTTATAAGTCTTTGATATATCTAAGTCTTGAGTAAACGTAACTAATGTAAAGTACCTTAAATTTTGTTGAATGCATTAAAGAGTAGCGTTATATTGCGAACGCGTATGATAATAGATCTCATTAAGGCTTAACAAAATGAAAAAATTCGTCGGTGCGGCTATGCTGTCGTTATTTACTGTTTCTCCTTCTTTCGCTGCTAAAGTTGTGATTGACCACTACATGGGTCAAACAGAGCTAGAACAATCCCCAGAGCGTGTGGTTGTGATTGGCTTTGGCCCGCTAGATGCGCTGGACAACTTTGGTATCGATCCTGTTGCAGTATCTAACTCTTCTAATCTTCCTAGTTACCTTTCAAAATACAGCAAAGATAACTACACCTCTGCGGGTAGTTTGTTTGAACCTGATTTTGAAACCATCTACATGCAAAAACCGGATTTGATTTTGGTTGGTCCGCGAGCGTCTGCGAAATATGAAGAGCTGAGTGAAATTGCCCCTACAGTTGTTTTTGCGGCGAAAGAGAACCAAGGCTATTGGGAAGGCACGCAAGCGCAATGGCGCAATATTGGTAAGATCTTCAATATCGAAGAAAAAGTAGAGCAGAAAATTGAAGCGCTAGATGCTCAATTCAAAGCAATCCGTGACTACAACCAATCGAACAAAAATGATGCATTAACGATTTTGAGCATGGGTGACAACATCAGCGCGTTTGGTGCCCAGTCGCGATTTGGCGTCATTTATAACGACTTTGGCTTCTTGGAAACGGTTGAGCACGTGAAAACGGGCACTCACGGAGATGTCATTTCTTATGAGTTTATTCGTGAAGCTAACCCGAAAAATATTCTCGTGGTTGACCGTAATTCTCTGACAGGTACGCCGGATAACGATATTCGTAAATCCATGGATAACGACTTAGTCAAAGCGACCGCAGCATATAAAAATCATAAAATCACTTATTTAGATGTGGACGCGTGGTACTTGTCGATGTCTGGTGTGACAGCAACAGAAAAAATGGTCAGTGAGATAAAGCAAACCGTTGAACTGTAATCCAAGATAGCAGAGGTTAACTTTGAAGAAGTTATTGCTAACCCTTGTGGTTTTAAGCACGGTTTCGTTATTTGTTGGGGTGGCAAACATGACGCCCCAACAACTCTTTTCGGGTGATGAGAAAGCATTAGAGCTTTTCTTTACCAGCCGTATACCACGTTTATTTGCCATACTGCTTGCTGGTGCTGGCTTGAGTATTGCGGGTCTTGTCATGCAGCAAATCAGCCAGAACCGATTTGCGGCACCTTCTACAACTGGTACGATCGAATGTGCCATGCTGGGCTACGTACTGAGCGTGGTTTTCTTTGGTAATGATAATCACCTTTGGCTCGTATTCGGCATCTCGGTATTTGGGACGCTAGCGTTTGTTTTCTTTATTCAGCGCATTCAATTTAAGAGCGTGGTTTTTGTGCCTCTTGTCGGGATTATTTTCGGCAATGTCATCCAATCCATGACTACGTTTATCGCTTACAAATATGATGCACTTCAAAGTCTGAATGCTTGGACAGTCGCAAACTTCGCCAACATCTTGCGTGGTGATTTTGAACTGCTGTACATCGCGGTACCAATGGTTATCCTCAGCTATCTTTTTGCCGCAAGGATCTCCGCCGTAGGTATCGGAAAAGATTTCGCGATTAACTTGGGTTTGAATTATCAGCAGGTTGTGACGATTGGCGTGCTATTGGTGTCCATCATGTCAGCAAGTGTCGTGATGATTGTTGGCCAGTTGCCATTCTTAGGGCTGATTGTACCGAATCTCGTGAGTCACTTTTATGGCGATAACCTCAAAAAGAACATTCCGCTTACGGCCATGTATGGGGCCATTTTAGTGTTGTGTTGCGACTTGGTGAGTCGTTTAATTATTTTCCCTCATGAAATGCCAATCTCTATCGTGATCAGCATATTGGGTGGAGTGGTATTCATCGCTATGTTGTTGCGAGGTAAGCAACATGCGTGATTCAACGAAAATCCTGCTGCTAGGTGGCATTGCGATTCTTTTCGCGTGTCTGTTTATTGGTATTGGGCTAACGGCTGACAACTACCAATATTTTTTGTCTCGTAGAGTTCCTAAAGTATTGGCGATAGTGCTAGCGGGTGTGGCCATTGCTCAGTCTTCACTGGTATTTCAAACCATTACGCACAACCGAATTTTAACGCCAAGTATCATGGGTTTTGATGCGCTGTATGTGTTAACCCAAATTTTGATCGTGTTGATTTTTGGTGGGTTGAGTACCTTAGTTCTTAACTTGTACGTCAATTTCGCGATTGCAGTAATTGTAATGGTGTCGTTTTCGCTACTGCTGTTTGGGTTTTACTTTTCAAAAGGCAGCAAGAACTTGATTACGTTGCTATTGGTCGGCTTGATCTTTGGTCAGCTATTTTCCAATGCGGCGTCATTCTTTTCTTTGCTGATGGACCCAAACACATATGCAATTGTTCAGTCGAAACTGTACGCCAGTTTCAATAATGTCAAAGTGAACTTGGTTTACTTTAGTGCTCCGGCTTTAATGTTTGCATGTTGGTTGTTGTTTAGGATGCATCGCACTTTAGATGTGTTTTGGCTCGACCAAGACAATGCGAAAAGCTTGGGTGTTGATGTACCTAAAGTGACGAGAAATGTGTTTATTATCTCGGCGGTTTTGATTGCTATTTCTACGGCTTTGGTAGGGCCAATCATGTTCTTTGGTTTACTAGTGACCAACTTAAGCCGGGAAATGTTCCGAAGTTACCAACATAAAACGCTATTGGTCGGATGTTCGTTTCTATCCATCAGTTCATTACTTGCGGGGCAATGGATAATCGAAAACGTGTTCAGTTTTGAGACGACGTTGAGTGTCGTAATTAACTTTATCGGCGGTGCGTATTTCTTATACCTGCTGCTGAAAAACAAAGTTGTATAAATATGATAGTAATAGACAAATTAACGAAGGCTTTCGGTTCAAACAAAGTCGTAGACGAGGCCAATACTCAGTTTAAAAAGGGCAAGGTAACATCGATTATCGGTCCAAATGGCGCGGGAAAGAGCACGCTGTTATCTATGGCCTCGCGCTTAACGGAGCGAGATGGCGGTAGTGTTATCATTGATTGCAAGGAAATCGCGGAATGGGACACAAAAGAGCTAGCGAAAAAACTGGCAGTACTTCGCCAAGCTAACTCGATTACAATGCGGTTTACCGTAAAAGAGTTAGTCTCTTTTGGTCGTTTCCCATACTCTAAAGGAAATCTGACTAAAGAAGATCATGAGGTCATAGAACAAGCGATCGACTACTTAGATTTGCAAGATATTCAAGACAAATACTTGGATGAATTAAGTGGTGGTCAGCGACAGCTTGCATTTATTGCTATGGTGATTGCACAAGATACAGATTATGTCTTTCTTGATGAACCTCTTAATAACTTAGATATCAAACACTCTCTTCAGATCATGAAAGTTGTGCAGCAGTTAGCCCATGACATGAATAAAGCCATGGTGGTCGTGATTCATGATATTAATTTCGCGGCGTGTTACTCAGATGTCATATTGGCGCTTAAGAAAGGTAAAGTTGTGGCGAGTGGTGCGGTTGAAGATGTTATTCAAGCGTCTACGCTAGAGGACATCTACGAAACGCCATTTAACATCATAGAGTTAAACGGTAAGCGCATGTGTACTTATCATTAAGCGAGCTAGTTCGTTTTTAACGAGATCAATAGATAGGCGGGCTTACTTGGTGAGCTCGTCTATGATTGGGCATCGGCTCTCTGCATCTCCAGGACAAGAAGAAACCCAACCTTCAAGTTGCGTTTTGATCTCCATGAGGTGTGCAATTTTTTCTTCAACCTCTCTCAGTTTGTCCATGGTTCTTGCTTTTACTTCGCTACTTTTGCGGTTGGGGTTATGAGCAAGTTGTACGAACTCTTTGCATTCTTGCAATGAAAAGCCTGCGCTTTTTGCGCGTGATACCAAGTTAAGCTCTTGAATATGATTATCTGAATATTCGCGATAGCCAGAGTCGCTACGCGCTGGTGGAGATATGATCCCTTTGTCTTCATATAATCGAATCGACTTAGATGAAAGCCCTGTGAGCTTCGCGACAGCACCAATATTCATGTTTAACCTCCATAACGTTTAAGGCGAGTATATACCGATGTTGTGGATAAGACACTCCTAAATAACAGTCAGTTACCTAGAGTCCCCTTACTCTTTAATCACTTCATGTGGTGGCACACCAAATGCCTTTTTGAAGGCATAAGTGAAGTTAGAAGGGTGGTGGTATCCGGCTTCATAGGCGGCTTCTGTTATCGTCACTAGGCCACGTTCCAAATGTTGCCTAGCAATCTCAAGACGTCGAAAACGAATGTAGCCGTTTATGGTCATATTAAGTGATTGTTTAAATCGGCGCTGCAGGTTTGAAACACTCATTGAGAATTGGCTCGCCAACTTTTCCAAGCGTAGTTCTTGATCAAGGTGAGTTTCAATATAGCTGACAATATCCTCAATCCGACCATCAATGTGTCGTTCAATACTGCTGTTTTTAGCACTGAAATTCTTAGGAATTTGCTTGGTGGCTTGATGTAATATTTGATAGATCAAGCTTTCGACTTCTAGCTTCTCTTGGAACTCTTGCGGTGTTTCTCTATTTGTTAACGTTTCAGCCAGTTCGCATAGCGTCTGGTTAAGCTCCAACTGTTGAAACGCCTGATGAGAGTTAAAAAAGGCTCGATGGCTACAATTTTGCTCAAGGCGGGCCTCTAGCCATTGGGGCTTAACCAATATGTTGATCTTATTAATGAGGTTATCTTTGAGCAGTGAACGACGAAAATTTGCAGGTTTGAGTAAGTTCACCACTACACCCTTAGGGCCGTCGCTCGCGTCTAAATCAAATTGCAAATCGTCGTAGCCAAACGAGAGTCTACCTTCTAAAAGAATAGTGACCAGCAGTGAGGCGTGTGCAGTAGAAACAATATTCGAATCAATAAGTTCTAGACAACGCCCGCCATGAACAAAAATTTGATCATTGTACTGATATGATAGGAACTTACCTTCGGCCAGTTGAGTTTGACAAGGTTGGCCTTGCGTGACAATCCATTGTTTCTCTGTCGCCTTTAGTCTTTGGGTTAAAGCTATCTTGGCAATTTTAGTTCGTTTTGTTGTAACTTCCTGCATTTGACACTTCCTCATAACACTTGTGCGATTTCGCATAACCAAATCGCCTTTGTATTTATAAAACTCATGCTTATTATACCTGAGAATTATTATCATTAATATTTAGGAATGAAGTTATGGAAAGCCCTGCTTGTTCACCTATCAAGCTTTCAAGCCTTTGCCTTGCAGTGGGAATGGCGCTATCAACCCCTGTTTTAGCTCAAGATACTGAGTCACATTTTGAAGAGGTCGTTGTATGGGGAACGAAAGTTTCCAGCAACACTGAGTCGATGTTTGCGGACGACATGTCACTGAAGCAAGCGGATCATATGTCTGATTTACTGCGCGATATTCCCGGTGTAGATGTTGGTGGAACACACTCTGTGAATCAACGTATTACGATTCGTGGTTTGAGCGAAACCGATTTGGACATTCGTCTTGACGGTGCTTCTCAGCATGCGAGCATGTTCCATCATATTGGTAACTTGACGTTGAACCCTGACATTCTCAAATCTGCGGACATTCAGGTAGGTAATAACTCTGTGACTCAAAACGGGTTAGGCGGTTCGGTCTACTTTGAAACGAAAGACGCTCGTGACTTACTTCGTTACGATGAAAAGTTTGGTGCGCGTGTTTATGGCGGCTATGCATCCAACGACAACCAACAAGGTTCGTTGACACTGTACGGACTTTTGTCCGAAAACATTGATGCGATGGTCTATGGCCATTACGTTACGCGTGATGATTTTGAAGATGGTGATGGCAATAAAACCTACGGTGCTGCAGGTGATGTTTACAACATTCTGGCTAAGCTGGGGTATGAACTAAATGACATCCATCGTTTTGAGCTCTCTTATGACATGTACCGAGACAGTGGAGATTACAGTCCGCGTCCTGATATGTCGGGTAGTGCAAATAATAGCCTTTCGAGCAAGTTACTTATCCCTACGGATTATGACCGCGATACCGTTACTTTGAGTTACGAGTTGCGAGGCGAACAACACCAAGGAAACGTCACTCTTTATAATACCGAGACAGAAATTAAACGTGACGAAACGGTGATGGCCCCTCGTTGGCCCTCGAACCGTTTATCAAAGAACACCGCCAAAAACCAAAACTTTGGTTTGAATGGCAAATTCCAGTCAGATGTTATGTTAGGTGAGTTTGATAATCGAGTCACTTATGGCTTCGACTACATGGATAAAACGTCTTCGAGTTACTACGGTAGTCGTAAGTTTATGGACGAATCGGCGATTTCAACCGCACTGTTTGTAGAAGATCAGTTCTTCTTCTCTGATGCCTTCTTTATTACCGCAGGTATGCGCTTTGATGATTACAAACGCAAAGCTGAGACAGGAACCAGTAATTATGATGATGTGACTTGGGCTCTAGCAGCAGAGTGGGCGGTGACTCAAGATTGGACGTTGTTTGCGAGTGCACGTTCTCTATTTAAAGGTCCAGAGCTAATGGAAACCTTTATTGCTTACCAAGACGTTGCATTTTTAGAGGATGGGTTGAAGCCAGAAACGGGATTGAACACGCAGGGTGGTGTTCGTTTTGATAAAACCTTTGATAAGCATTTCTTTGGGGCGAATATTACGGTATTCCAAACGGAAATTGATGATTACATTGCAGACCAGTACCAAAACGCGACTCAAACTTACCTGATTTACAACTTAGGTGATGTTGAGATTAAAGGCTTTGAGGCAAGTGCTTCTTATGGTTACGACAAGTTTAACAGCAAACTTTCTTACTCTAAGTCGGACACCAAAAACAAGAATACTGGTGGTCCTGTTGCTGGGGGCAATGGGCGTAGCATTGATATGGGTGATAGCATTGCTCTAACTTTGGATTACCAGTCAGACGCTTTAGAAACGATCTTCGGGTGGAACTCAATGTTTGTTCTAGAGGAAGACAACGTCTTTGATGGTCAGCCAAAGAAAGCAAGTTATGATGTGCATAATCTATACGCTCAATGGGTGCCGTCTGATATTGATGGACTGTCGGTGACCTTTGGTATTGATAATGTATTTGACGAGTTGTACAGCTCTCATGCGTCTCGTTCGGGTACTGCACGTGGCTTCACGCTTGATGACTACGAGCCGGGTCGCAACTTCAAGCTCTCTGCAGCTTATCAATTCTAACAAGGTTCTTCATAGGACGTTTCAAAGTAACGAGTAAGTTCATGATTAAAGAAAGCACCCGAATAGATAGCGAACACGCTGACAAATACTTAGTGACGCTTTGTCGGCATTTTGGACGAAAAGTTCCTGCTACTTGGAATGAAAATAGCGGTTTGGTGACATTTCCGACGGGAAAAGCGGAGTTTAACCTTTGTGCATCTAGCTTAACTATAACCTGTGAGGCGGATTCAGAAGAGAAACTGAATACGGTTAAGGCGATCATTTCATCGCATGTGGACATGTTTTCTCGTCGAGAAACATTAGCACTTAGCTGGGTTCGTTAGCGCTCGTTTAGGGATGCTGTGATAGAAATGGAATATTAAAAGCAAAAGCCCGCAATCTTATGATTTGCGGGCTTTTATTGTTTGAATGCTATTGCGCTTTCTCAGGCTCTAGGCTTTTTTTTTCCTGCTGCATTTTTGCTAGGAAGTAGATGTTAACGCAAGCAATAAAACCGTTAGTTAATACTACAGGCCAAGAATCAATCATTAGTCCGTAAGCAGTAAATAGCGCACAACCAATAAAGTTAAGGATACGAAGCTTAACAATATCTTTCATAGTTAGCGAAATAGCGACCATGATTGAAGCTGCATAACCTAAAATCTCAACCATATTCATGTCCATTTTTTGACCCTCTTAAAATCTGCCGAATTTTGTCGGTACCAATTCTTCTCATCTTGAGATTAATGAGGAAGCTCCATGCCTCGAATGGTCTTTTTTTGTTGTATGGACGCACTATATCAATGGAAAAACCGTGATAAAAGCCTCAAATCAAGGTTAAGAGAAGGTTAGCGATTACGCAAACGTTTAGGACTGGAATTACTGATAATTTTACTTATTGTGTTGATTGATAATAACGATGACATTAATAGCTCAAACACCATTGAAAGTAAGGGAATATTTACATATGATTGAAAATGATAATTATTTTCAAGTGCTGTGTTTATGTATTTTATTATTAGCTTGGTCGTGTTTTTTTTGCTGTATATCAGAACAAAACCGAACTCGTGGTGTGCGGGGATTCATATCGTAAGCCACTTTTGTATCGTTGCATTTTGTCCTGCAATTTATGTTGTTCAATATTTAATCGTTACGTTTTTTTCGTCACCGATATTGATTAAGATGTCATCACGCTCCGGTGTATACAACATTCTCATTGCTTTTCTTCCATTATTGATCGCAACCGGCAGTCTGGCGTTTAGCTGAATGATTTCATCTCTCTTCTTTTCTTAAAACAACTACACTTAATTAGAATAAGGTATCAATTTCATATAATTATTCGATATCTACGCGTCAGCACATGTGTCACATTTCTGTGACTACGAGTAAGTTTTACTTATGTTGCTCGGTAGTAGGGTATTTATCGATTGTTTAATGATTCAATACTTAGTTTAATCGCATAAAGGTGTGCAGTATGCCGCACTAAATTAATAAGAAATTATTTAAAAAGGTTAATGGGAAACGTAAGCCATTAGCGGAGGTCAGATGAGTACGCACACGGTACCGCAGAGCGCGATTGTAAATGCTGTCAAAGGTGAAGTTTTGGTTTTGGGCCTGGACGGAAACGTTAAGGTCATAAAATCAGGGGATGAGTTAAGACCTGGCGAGATTATTATCACAGAAAATAATGCCTCTCTCGACGTACAGATAAATAATGAGCTTTATCTGGTCGACGCAAATTGTGTTGCTTGTCTTCCTGTGCCTTCTTCTGAACCGTTAGAACCAGTATTGGTACAATCTCCAGTTAATGGCTTGGTGACTTTTGACCCAACGGCTATTGGAAGTGCTGACTTCGACGCCAACGATATTGCCGCTATCCAGCAAGCTATTTTAGACGGAGCTGACCCTACCGCTATCTTAGAAGCAACAGCTGCTGGCGCAGGTGCTGAAGGCTCGGCTAATGCTGGCTACGTGACGGTTGAATATAATAACCCGGAAGTACTCGCTTCTACTTTTTTTGAAACGTCTGCGACTCGCAGCGGAGAAGATGATCGCGACGAAGATGACGGTTTGAATGTCACGATTTTTGCTGATGGTGGGCAGTCACTGCAATCTAGCGTAACAGAAGGCTCAATTTCTCTATCTAGCTACCCGCAAACCATTTCTTCTAGTGTGCTGGTTGAAGCAGGGGATCTCGCACTTGATACTGCTTCATTTGTACCTGAAACGTCCTCATTAGAGTCTTTGTTAACCGAGTTAAATAGTGACATTACCTCTGGTGGTCAGCCAGTGGCGTTCGTTTACGACGAAGCGCAAAATGCCATTATCGGCACTCAAGGTGGTAACGAAGTGCTTCGTATCGAGATCGAAGCGACATCTTTAGGCCGTGATTTAGAGTTAGAGGTCGTTACCACGATTAGCCAGGGTATTGACCATGTGGCGTCCATCGCTGATGGCCAAGTATCTATCGTCGGTGATCAAGTCAATATCGCTTTTGACATTACAGGCGCAGATATTGGTGGTAATAGCATTCAAGCGCCTATCGATTTTACGACAACCGTTATTGATGGCGATGATCCTGCGCCGCAAAACGTTACTTTTGAAAACGTTGAATCTTCTTCTACACCAATCACTGGCACCTTTGTTGATATTGGTAGTGATCAATTGGCAACAGTCACGTTTAATCAAGAAGGACTTAGTCAGTTCGATGGCCTACTGAGTGATAATCAGGCGACAGAAGCGGTACTCTCTGAAGACGGCAGTACTATCACCTTGTCCATTGCTGGCTCGAATGAAACCGTCTTAACCATCAGTCTGAATACTGATGGTACCTACCAATTTGAGCAATTTAAGCCGTTAGAACAAACAAACGGTGAAGATACGATTGAGCTCTCTTTACCAACCACAATCGTCGACTATGACCAAGATACGGCAAGCAACACCTTTACGATGACCATCCTTGATGGCGATAATCCAGTGATTGAAAACGTGACGGGCTTGTCTTTAGACGAGGCGGGGGTTGACCAAGGTTCACAGGAAGGCGCGGCAGTAACAAGTGGTACTGGGTCGATCACGACAGCGGTCGGAAGTGACATCATTGATCACTATGAGTTGGAACCTACAGAGTTCAATGATGGTGGAGAACTCCAATCTCAAGGGCAGGTTGTTCAACTAGAACTAGCGTCCGAGAGTAACGGCGTACGTACTTACGAAGGCTTCATCGAGCTGGATGGTGTGCGTATTACCGTATTTGATGTGGCGATTGATGCACCTGCATTGGGCGAATACCAATTCAACTTGTATGAACAACTTGACCATACGGGTGCTAACGATGACTCGCTCACTTTCTCACTGCCAGTTTACGCGGTAGATGCGGATGGTGACCGCTCCTCTATTACCGAAGGTTCGAACACACCAGAAGCTGCGCAAATTGTCATTCAAGTTCAAGATGACGTTCCTTCGATTGATGGCGTTGATGCGCTAGCCGTCGATGAAGACGATTTATCAAGCATTGGCTCCGATCAAAGCGACTCTGTGTTCGCGCAAGGTAGCTTCACGACGACTCAGGGCTCAGACCGTGTTGTAAGTTATCAATTAGAGAGCGGCACTGATCCACTCAATGGGTTGGAATCGCAGGGGAGATCTATCTCTCTGACGGAAACAACCAATTCAGATGGCAGCTTTACCTATTCTGCAACGGCAGAAGGGGACGCTATCTTCACCTTACAAGTTAACCCTGACGGTACTTATTCGTTTACCCTTGAAGGTCCAATCGATCATGCTGCGGGTAGCGATAGCTTAACTCTAGACTTCACTATTGTCGCAACGGACTTTGACGGTGACACCAGTTCACTTGTTCTACCGGTAACCATTGCCGATGATGTGCCAACCATTAATGACGTTGTCGCTCTTACCGTCGATGAAGATGACTTAAGTTCGGTAGGCTCTGACCAATCACAGCCGACGTCGGTTGAAGGTCAGTTCACGACGACTCAGGGTTCTGATGGCGTCGTACAGTATCAGTTGGATGTCAACGCTTATCCATTAAATGGCCTGCAATCTCAAGGTCAAACCGTTTCCATTGCCGAAACGCAAAATGCAGATGGCAGTTACACCTACAGCGCAACGGCAAATGGCAGTGCAGTTTTCACATTAATTTTGAATACCGACGGCTCGTACAGTTTTGAGCTGCAAGGTCCAATTGACCATGCGGCAAATAGCGACAGCTTAACCCTTGATTTTAGCGTTATTGCTACAGACTTCGATGGTGACACAAGCCAAATCGTATTGCCTGTCACCATCGTGGACGATAAGCCAACTATTACCGATGTTGATGCGATTACCGTTGATGAGGATGATTTAGGTACGATTGGCTCAGACCAAACTGACCCGATTTCAATCGATGGCAACTTCACCACCACACAAGGCTCGGACCGAGTGGTGAGCTATCAGCTCGATGCTTCTGCAACACCAGTAGCTGGACTCACATCACAAGGCGTGGCAGTCACGCTGACTGAAACCGAAAACGCTGATGGTAGCTTTACTTACGAGGCGACGGCGGG